>JBOFNA010000038.1:0-13966 GCA_051658665.1 Oscillospiraceae bacterium | reverse complement strand
CTAATCTTCCTCCATTTGCTGGAGAAATATTATTAAAATGGAAAACTAAATTACCGTTGCCATCATAAGATGTTGAAAACCCAAAGAATCTTCCGTTCTTAGCTAAATTTAATGTTAAGATTGTTTGATCACCGTTTACACGCCAACTTGAACCTGAAAATATATAATTATTAGGCATATTAATATTTGGTGTGCCTTTAGTATTATCAAAAACAATTTCAATTCCACTAGCTGAAAAATTTCCATTTATACCATTGTTAACTAAGTCATAGTTAACATTTAAATAATTAACTTTAAATGAAGATTTAAAATTATTATCTACAGTCATAAAAAGTCTTGTACCACTGTTTTGAATGTTTACAGAATTTATTTTATCATATCCGTGTTTAGGGTTATTAATAAATGATATTTCTCTTTGATTTACCCTTGTACCCGATTTTAATATATAATAATATTCGTTACCATAACTAATACGGTTGCTAGCAATATAGTCAATTGTACCTGCAGGTATTAAAGATGAGTTAACAGCAGGATATCTTGTATTAATATACGGGTCATACCCCTCAGCCCCACCATATGAGTTGGAATTAATAATTACAGCTTGATAGTTATCAGCTGGGCTACCGCCACCTTGACCTGGAGGAGGTGCTGGTGTATCTGGATTCCCTGTGTCTGGTGCTGGTGGTGGTGCTGGTGGCGGAACAAACTTTTTATTAATAACTATATTGCCACTTTTTTTACTTTGCGTAATACCCTCAAACCTACCTGTAAATGTAATACCACCTATGTTTTTATCTTGAGCAGATGCACCTTGTACACTATAACTACCTATAAATTGTATGTATGAGTTGTTCTCTGTATTATCGCTTTGTATTTCACTTTCTTTTAAAGTAACTGTTCTACCATTAATAGTTGCAGTAACTTTAGCACCTCTATAAGCATTTGCTGCAATTTCAATACTAGAACCACCTTCTACTCTTATAGTGCCAACTGGTGAAATTGCGCTAAAAATATTTATGGCTCTTGTTATATTGTAAGTATAGATATCACCTTTATGTTTAAAAACAAAAGTATTAAGACCTATATTTAAGGGTTGTGCCAATGAAAAAGCTCCGTTTTTCTCAACTTTTACAGCTTGATCATTTAATGTCAACTCAAAGTTAGGGTCAGCTGCACCTAAAAACCCAAATTCAACTTCATAAGTTGTAAATGTATTATCTTTTATATTAGCCAATCTAAAATCTGTTAAAATTAAATTCGGGTCCACTTCATTTTTATAATATTTAATTAATGCAGTAGTAGAGTTAAACTTATTTTCTTTTAAAGCAGATAAAGACTCAAAAGATGAACCTGAAAAACCTTGTACCCCTCTTGATACAATTGCTTGTCTTATTAACTCATCATGTTTAGCCCAACCAGTTTCGTTTGATCCTAATAAATTGTTAGAGTGCTGTATATAAAAAGGTATATCTTTATTTACAGCAAATTGAGACCACCAATTTATTATGTTTGTAAAGTTAGATTGGCTATTAGATGTAGAACTGACTGTTTTTAATATTGCAAAATTTAAATCTTTAGTTTCAACAATCTTTTTAGTATCTGCAAACCCATTATTTAAAGCTGAAAAAGGATTGTTTGAAGGTGTACCGTTTTCAATAATTGAGTTTGATAGCCAAACTTCGTCTAAATATGCGCCAACTTGTATATTGGGTTTTGTATTTTTTATGTGCTCTATTACATTATCAAAAACACTCTCAGTCCATTGTTGTAACCAACTTTCAAAACTTAAACCTGAGTTTTGTTGTCTGTATTGTAAGTACATATTGTTAGACGGACTATTATAATAATTGTCTAAAATAATACCGTCTATATCGTGTTTGTTAACTATATCGTTTAATATTTTTATAGTTTCATTTGTAGAGTTAAACTCTATACCAGTATTATATAATACATCTCCAGTTTCATCTGTTTTAATGTTAACATCAAAATCTAGATATATGTACATTTTATTTTCTCTGACTTTTTCAATGGTATAAGCAATTATATCAAAATAAACATCATCAAAAACAATACTATTAAATAAATCTGTAGAATAAATAACTTTATTTTCATAAGTTATAGGTAAAATCACTGTATTAAACCCATAATTTTTAATATCATTAATAGCTGTATCAATTTGCGCTTTTACAGTTGTCTCTGTTTTACTATCACCAACAAAAAAATCTACACCTGGGTTTAATACAGATGCCCTCATTTCTATTGGTTTGTTAAACTGAACTGCTTCTTTTATTTCTTCTTGTTGCGATTCAGTAGTTTTATTAATATCTTCTGTAGCAATTGCAATCTCATTGACTGGGATAGTAAATATCGATACCAGCAACAAAATAGTTAACGCTATACTAAAAAATTTTTTCATTTTTTATACACCACTTCCATAAGCTTTCTAATTGTGTATTATTATATCATAATAACACCATTAACGTCAATAAAACATACCGATATATTATTTTACAATAAGTTTGGAAATATATTCTTCGTCAGGTGTAACATATGCCGTATAATAACTATCATATGTTACCATACCTAATTTTGCATTAGGTGGTTTTTTTATATTTTTTATATTAGTATAATCTACAGGCACTTGGCTTCCTTGTCTTGATTTACTATTGTAAGCAGCTATCATAGCTGCCTCTGTATAAGTTTTGTCGGGTAAATCTTTTTTGTTTGTAACAACAATAACATGTGACCCTGGAGATTTTTGAGTATGAAACCAAACATCATACTTTTTACCTTGTTTTAATGTCAATAAATCATTTTGTATATTATTTTTACCTGCATATATAGTAAACCCATCACTTGAAATATATTGTAATGGTTTAGTTCTTTTTTGTTTTTTATCTTTTAATCTGCTAGTTTTTAAATAACCAACACTACTTAACTCAAATTTAATATCTTCAACATCATTATCAGATATAGACCTTAAAAGATTATCAAAAACTGAGTCTAAATATAAAATATCATCTTTAGCAGATTTTATTTGCTCTTTTAAGTTTTTTTCTGCATTATATGTCTTTTTATAAGTATTATAATATTTTTGTAAATTTTGAACAGGCGTTAAATTAGGTTCTAGTCGTATATCCACAATCTCTAAATTTTCACTATAAAAATTTTGTGTTTTTAAAAATTTATCACCTTTTTTTATGTTATAAAGGTTTGCATTAACTAAATCACCTTTTAACTTTATTTCTTCTCTTTTATCGCATTGTAATAACTCTTCCAACTGTAATTGTACTTTTTTTTCAAGTTTAGATATTAAATTCATAATATGTTTAGTTAAATTTCCTGACTTTTGTTTTATTCTCTCTACTTTATCTTTTTCATCAAAAAAATTGTCAAGCAATTTATTTAAATCATCAAAATAAATAATGTCACAAAAATCTTGATATTGTTTAATATCTATAAATGAAAAATCTATAAAGTTACCTTCTTTGTCTTTTACCATACAAGGGTTTATATCTAAGTTATTAATACTATCTCTAATCTTTTTGAATATATCTTTTAAAATATCTTTTTTATTATAAATATAAGATACATCACAATCAACATCTTGTGATAATAAATAGCTCACTTCTCTTGCTAATATAGGTGACATTCCACCTATATTATTTATTAAACCCTTTGATAATTTATAGTCACCATTTTCAATGTTTTTAATTATATCGTTATAATCGTCTTTCAAAATATCTTTTTTATCAAGCTGTGGTGGCATTTCGTAAGGCATATTAGGTAATATTTGTCTTACTTTTGACATTTCAAAGTTAACCCTTTTAATAGCATCTAAAATAATGTTATCTTTTACTATTATAATGTTGCTATGCCTTCCCATTATTTCAATAGCAATTGTTATTTGTACAACATCACCAATTTCATTTGTTGAATTAAAACAAAAAAACAAAATACGCTCATTGTTAGGTTGCTTTATATCTTCTAATTTTCCATTTAATAAATGTTTTCTAAGCAACATACAAAACATTGGAGGAGTTTTGGGCGTACTATACTCTTTTTCTGTAATATTTACCCTTGCTCCATTTGCACGACAAGAAAAAATTAGTTTATAACTTTTACCTAGACTTCTTAATGTTATTAAAATTTCTTCTTTAGATATTTGATGAATTTTATCAACTCTTGCTCCCAACAACTTTTTTTTTAAGTCATCTGTTAAAATTTTAAGATACATAGCATCTAAAGCCATTTTATACCTCCTAAATATACAAAACTGGATTTTTATTTTCCACCGCAATACTTACATCTAAATTTTCAAATTTTTCTTTTAAAGTATTTTTTAAATAACCACAAATTATATCTTCAGTTTCAAAATGTCCAGCATCTACGACAATAATATTATTGTCGTTAGCCATTATAAATTTGTCATGTTTTATTTCAGATGTTAAATATAAGTCTATTTTATTTTCTATCACCAAAGGTATAAAATTGCTGCCTGATCCTCCACATACTGCAATTGTTTTTATATCTTTTCTTACTCTTGATGTTTTTAGAATTTTTGATTTTAAAACATTTTTAATTTTATTTAAAACCAAATTACAATCTGTAATAGATGTTTCGCCAACTCTTAAGAATGCTGCTTCGTTTGCATTGTGTTTTAATTTATAAATATTGTTAAGATTTAATAACCTACATAAAACATCATTTATACCATTTTCACCTGCATCTAAGTTTGTGTGAAATGATATTACACTAATATCATTTTTTATTAAACTATAAACTATATTATCTTCATTTATTTTTTTAATAGGTTCAAAAATTATTGGATGATGAGAAATAATTAAATTGCTGCCTTTTAAAATCGCTTCATTTAATACATCGTAAGTTATATCTAGACAAATTAATACAGATGTTATTTTTTTATTTTTATCGCCTACTAAAAAACCTGAGTTATCCCAACTACAAGATAAATCTATAGGATAAAGACTATTTAAATAATTAAATAAATCTAATGTTTTCATTTATATCTCCTTATACATATCTTCTTAAATCATTTATAGTATTATTTAAAATTGTATAATTGTTATATTGCTTTGCTTTTTTTAGGCCAACTAATTTAATTTTTAATTTATCTATTATATGATTCTTATAGTCTAAACTATGTTTGTCTTTTTTATCTTTTAATAAACCAAAATAAAAAAAACATTGATCTATATTTTTGTTTTTTTTATCAGTGTAATAAACATTCATAATTGTATAATTTTTACCATTTTCTTTTAGTCCTATTTCATCTTCTATAAAAAAACCATATTCAACTAATTTTTTTCTTAAATAATAAACATTGCTCATTGGTTGTAAAATAAAATTAAATTTTTGTACATCTGTTTTTTTTATTTCAGATATTATATTAAAAATAAGCTCTCCACCCATACCAGCAATTATAATGTCAGATATATTTGTTAAATCAATATTTTTTACTCCGTCGGATAAGACTAAATTTATTTTATCAATTAACCCATGTTTTTCAATGTTTTTTTTAGCAGATAAAAGAGGTTTTTCATTAATATCAGATGCTGTAACTTTTATATTTGATTTGTTCTTAATTAAATATAAAGATAAAAAACCATGGTCACAACCAATATCTAAAACATTACTGTCATCTTTTATAAAATCAGCAATAAGTCTTAATCTATAACTTATTTTAAAACTGTTCATAACTAATTATCCCTTTTAAATTACAAATTAATTGTCAAATATTTGCCTTTGTAAATTATAATTTTTTTCTTTTCTTATATTTGTTTTTTCTTTATTATAATTAAAATCTTTAAAATCTAATGTTTCATATACATAGCCTTCTTTTAGAAATTTTATTGAAGGTTTTATCTTAATATCTTTTAATTTATATAAATGCTCTTTATTTTCATCATCTAAAAATGTTAAAACATCATTTTCTATTTTATCAAGAGATAAAACCATAGTTATCTATCCTTTCTAATATCCATGTTTTCGCCATCTGTTATAAAAACTATATTACCGTTTTTATTGGTACTAAACATTATAGTTTCATTTTCAAAAAACCTATTTACAACATCTTCATTTGGGTGATTATATCTATTTCCATTAGCCAACGAAAAAATTGCATATTTGGGACTGCTTTCCATTATAAACTCGGTAGTACTACTTGTATTACTACCGTGATGTGCAACTTTCAAAACATCTACATCTATATTTGTATTATTTTTTGAAAATTGCCTTTCAACTTCTTTTTCTATATCTCCTGTAAATAAAAAGCTTTTTTCTTTAACGTCTAGTCTAAGTGTAATAGAGTAGTTATTTATATTTTTATAATCATTTGATATAGGCGATAAAATAGTTAGTTTACCATTATTAACAGTTAAAATATTATTAACATTTGGTTTTGTTACTTTAATGTCTCTATTTATTATTTCTGTTAAAAAATTTTCATAAACTTTTGTTGTTGGTATCAAATCTTTTGGTATATCTGGCATTATAATGCTTTTAACTTGTTTTCTTTTTATAACACCTATAAGTCCACCAATATGATCAGCATGAGGATGTGTCGCAACCATTAAGTCTATTGTATCTACGCTTTCTTTGTCTAAATATTTTATAAGATTATCAGATGTTTTAATATCACCACCATCAATTAGAATGTTTTCTCTTCCAGTTTTTATTAAAATACTATCACCCTGACCTATATCTATAAAGTGAACAGATACTTCATTTTCAGATATTTCAACACTATTATTTAACCCAATAAACCTATATATCTTATCTATTTCATAAGGTATATCAATATTAAAACTACTGTCTATAAAAATTAAAGATAGATAAAATAAAAACCCTACAATGAAAAATTTTATTTTCTTCCTTTGGGATTTGATCTTCGTTTTACTCCTTTTTGATTTTGCCATAGCTCTACCCCACTATAATTTACGACTATATCTTTTTTAATTGATTTATTATCTTTCTGTGGTTTTACTAAACAGCTGCTTTCAAAACCAATTAAATCTTTTCTATTATTTTTTATTAATGCATCTCTTATTATTTTAGAGTTGCTTTCTTTGTAATATTGTAAAAATGCTCTTTGTGTCTTTTTTTCTTCCCTTGTTTTTGGCACATAAACTTCATCCAATGTCATTGGGTCAAGCCCAGTGTAATACATTGTTGTAGATACTGTCCCTGGTGTTGGGTAAAAATCTTGTACTTGTTCAGGTTTTATTTTGTTTTTATTTAAAAATATTGATAACTCAATTGCATCTTTCATTGTACTACCTGGGTGAGACGACATTAAATAGGGAACTAAATATTGCTTCTTACCCATACTTTTTGTATACTCATAAAATTTATCACTAAAGTTTTGATACAAATTATTTCCTGGCTTACCCATATACCCAAGAACATTATCACAAATATGTTCTGGTGCAACCTTTAACTGCCCACTTGTATGATTTTTCACAACTTCTTTTAAAAATTTGTCATCTTTTCCATATAAAACATAATCAAACCTTATGCCAGACCTTACAAAAACATTTTTTACACCATCAACTTTTCTAAGACTTCTTAAAATATCTAAATACTCACTATGATCAATCTTCAAATGTTTGCATTTTTTTGGCGCTAAACATTTCTTAATAGGACAAATACCTCTTTCAAGTTGACCATCACAAGACGGTTTTCTAAAATTAGCTGTTGGCCCGCCTACATCATGGATATTACCTTTAAAGTCTTCTTGTTTTGTTATTTTAACTGCTTCTTTTAGTATTGAGTCTTTACTTCTAGATGTTACATATTTTCCTTGATGTAAAGTAATAGCACAAAAATTACAAGAGCCAAAACAACCTCTGTTTTGTATTATTGAAAATTTAACTTCTTCTATAGAAGGTACTCCGCCTTTATCTTTATAACAAGGATGATATGTCCTTGTATACTCTCTATTGTAAACTTCATCCATCTCTGCTTCACTTAAAGGTTTAGAAGGAGGGTTTTGTACTACTAAAACATCTCCATGCTTTTGAACTACTGTTTTACCATAAGCATAGTCTTGATTAATAAGTTGTATTTTTGATGCTTTTGCATAACTTAATTTATTTTCTTTTACTTTATTATAAGACGAACAAACCATTGAGTCTTTTAATATTAAATTGACATCTTCTTCTATGTAGCATGTTCCTCTAACATCTTTAATATTTCTTAAGGTTTCACCTTTTTTTAACCTTTCACAAATTTCTGTTATACTGTTTTCGCCCATTCCATATGATAATAAGTCTGCTTTAGTTTCAATTAATATAGATGGAAATACAGAGTCACTCCAATAATCATAATGAGCAAATCGCCTTAAAGACGCTTCTACTCCACCTATTATTATATTAGTATCAGGATAAACTGCTCTTATAGCTTTGCAATATTCTTTTACCGCATAATCAGGTCTTTTTCCCATTTCTCCACCTGCTGTGAAAAAATCTGTATCTCGTCTTATTTTTGCAACGGAATAGTGATTAACCATTGAATCAACATTTCCAGATGATACTAAAAAACCATACTTGGGTTTTGAAAACGACTCGAATTCTTTTAAATTATTTGTATTAGGCTGTGCTAGCACACCTATTTTAAAACCTTGACTTTCTAAAAGTCTTGTTATTATTGCCATACCAAAACTTGGGTGGTCAACATAGCTGTCCCCTGAAACATATACAAAATCAACTTGTTCCCAACCTCTTTTTAACATATCTTCTCTATTTATAGGTAAAAAATCTATCATTATATTACTCACTTTTATTTAAATTCATCTCAATCCACTGTTGTCTTGTTATTAAAATTTGTCTGGGTTTTGACCCTTCCATAGGTCCTACTATACCCATATCTTCCATTTCGTCTACAATTCTTGCGGCCCTTGCATAACCTAACCTTAGTTTTCTTTGCAATAAAGATGTAGATACTTGACCTAAATCAAGTGCTATTTCAATTGCATTATCCATCATGGAGTCACAATCATCGATATCATTTTTAACATTGCTTTTAGAGTTTTGAGCATTTGCTGATGATTGCTTTTCTATTTCATCTAAAACATTGTTATCGTAAGATGCCTGTCCACTTTCTTTAATAAACCCAACAATACGCTCTACCTCTTCATCAGTTATAAAGCAACCTTGAACTCTTAAAGGTTTACTACTTCCCACTGGAGAAAATAACATGTCACCTCTGCCTAAAAGTTTTTCAGCACCTGATGCGTCCAAAATTGTCCTCGAATCTATCTGAGAAGAAACAGCAAATGCTATTCTACTTGGAATATTCGCTTTAATTGTACCTGTTATAACATCAACAGAAGGTCGTTGAGTAGCAATTATTAAATGCATACCAGCTGCTCTTGCCATTTGAGCTAAACGACAAATATAATCTTCAACCTCTCTAGGCGAAGCCATCATTAAGTCCGAAAGCTCGTCTATTATAATAACAATTTGAGGTAACTCAGATACCCCGTCTTTATTTTTCGCCATTTTATTATAACCTTTTAAATCTCTAACATTAGACTCTGCAAAAAGGTTATAACGTTTAAGCATTTCACTTACCGCCCACCCTAAAGCTCCTGATGCTTTTTTAGGGTCTGTAACTACTGGTACCAATAGGTGTGGTATGCCGTTATATATCCCTAATTCAACAACTTTAGGGTCAATCATAAGTAGCTTCACTTCATCTGGTGATGCCTTAAAAAGTATACTTGATATTATAGTGTTAATGCAAACACTTTTACCTGACCCTGTAGACCCCGCAACCAAAAGGTGTGGCATTTTAGATAAGTCTGCCAAAGTAACATTGCCTGTTATATCTTTACCTAAAGCTACTGAAAGTTTGCTTTCTGCATTTTCAAACTCTTTAGATGATATAATATCTTTTACCTTTACAATGTCTATACTTTTATTTGGCACCTCAATACCAATTGCTGCTTTGTTTGGTATTGGAGCCTCAATTCTTATTCCTGATGCTGCTAAACTTAGTGCTATATCATCTGCTAAACCTGTAATTTTACTTATTTTAACCCCTACATCTGGTTGTAATTCATATCTAGTTACAGCGGGTCCTTTGCAAATTTCTAAAAGTTTAGCTTTTACTCCAAAACTTTTTAAAGTATCTAATAATTTATCTGCATTTTTTCTCAACTCTTCAGTATCTGTATTAGACATTTTAACACTTACATCATCTAACAAATTATTAGGTGGATAGCTATACTTTAAAATACCATCATGAAATAAATCTGTCTTTACCTTTTCAGTGATAATATTATCAGTAGTTTTTTCAAAGTTTTCAGGCTCATCAATATTATTAAAACTTTCTATATCTGTAGATTCCTTTTTATTTTCTTCAGACCATATAGGTATAGATTCTAAAATTTCACCTTCATTATTTAGTACATCTTCTTCGTTTTCATGATGTAATTTATCTTCTTCGTTTTCATGATGTAATGATATATTTAAATTATCTTCGTTACATGTTTGTTCAATCAACTCTCCATATAATGTTTTATCCGTTTTCAAAATTTCATTTTCAGTATTATCGTTTAAAGTATCTGTATTTTCAATTACATCATCTTCCAAAGGAATATCTATTTTTGATTTTTTGATTTTTTTTGTTTTTTTAACTTCGTCAAGTGATATATCTATATCTTTTCTTTTAAACCCATCATTTATAACATCGCTATTTATAACATTTTTATGTGATTCAAACTCATATGTATCATTAAAGTTTTTATGGTTATTTTCTTTCTCTTTATGTTCTTCTTTATGTTCTTCTTTATGTTTTGGTTTATCTTTCGGCTTTTTATTAATCTTAAAAATATCTAAAACAGATTTATTAGTGAAAATCATTAATAATACTAACAATAATATTATTAAAATGATTAAAGACCCCAATTTTCCGAAAAGTTCTTCAAAAGGTGTAGATAAAATAACACCCAAAACTCCAGTAGATTTTAATTTTGCTCCATTAGTGTAACCATTTGCAATTTTATCAAAAAAATTATTATATAAAACAATATTATTAAATAAAATTTGTAAAATTGTGCTAACAATTAAAAACATAGATATAATTTGAAAAAAAACTTTTTTAACTATATCTATATGCTTTTCTTTTGCTATGAAAAATGCTAAACCTATACACATTACTGGTATTATGTAGGCTGTTATTCCAAAAATACCAAAATATATATTTCTGAAAAACAGCCATAAATTCTCACCTTTTATTATACTTAAAAAAAATGACAATAAACCTATACCAAAACTTATTATTGACAAAAACCTGTACTTTTTTAAAATTAAAGATTTTTTTTCTGCATTTGTTTTTCTTTTTTTTGTTGCCATATTTATTATCCTTCTAATTTCATTTTATAATATATAAAAAACGTCGTAAAAAATAAGAGCTTTTTATATTAAATAATAACATAAAAGCTCAAATTTAACAATCATTTTTATTTATTTATCAAATTATCAAGACATTCAAGAGCATCATTTAAATTGCCTAAATTATCAATTAAACCAATTTCTACCGCTTCTTTTCCATCTATCACAGTTCCCATATCTGTCATTAATTGACCAGTTTCCATAAGAAGGCTTGTAAACATTTTCTCTTCTATATTTGAGTTTCTTACTACAAAGTTTGTAATTCTATTTTGCATTTCCTGAAAATACGACAAAGCTTGTGGAACGCCTAATACAAGCCCATTAGTTCTAACTGGATGTATAGTCATTGTAGCACTTGGAACTATAAATGATTTTTTAGAAGATACAGCAAGTGGTACTCCAATAGAATGTCCGCCTCCTAAAACTAAAGATACAGTTGGCTTTTTCATGCCAGATATTAACTCTGCAATTGCAAGCCCAGCCTCTACATCTCCGCCGACTGTATTTAGTACAATTAATAACCCTTCTATTTCTTCATCTTGCTCTATTGATACAAGTTGAGGTATTACATGTTCATATTTTGTTGATTTTGTTTGTTCTGGCAAATTATAATGCCCCTCAATTTGACCTATTATATTAAGACAATATATTTTGTTTTCATTGTTTTTTACTGTTGTTGATCCAGTTTCTATAATTTCTTCTCTTTTTTCTTTTTTGTCGTCAATAGAATCATCTGTTGTACTATTTTTAAAATTTATCATAATTTCCCCTTTTAATATAATTATTAGATTTTAAAAAAATATTATACAAAAAAATAAACTTTTCAATATATTTATTTCAAATATATTTTAATACCTTAAATTATAGTATATCCTATATATCTATAATTATATTTTATGAAATTATATAAAACATTTATTTAATAAACATATCTTAAGTTGACATTGTTATTTTTTTGTTGTATTATAAAAAAAATAGTTCTTAAGGAGGTAATTTATGTCAAAAGAAATAACTAAAGTATCTAATTCTGTTATTGGTAGACTTCCAATGTATTATAGGTTTTTAATATATTTAAAGAATAATGGTATTAATAAAATATCTTCTTCTAGTCTTGCTGAAAAAATGCATTTAAATGCCTCACAAATAAGACAAGATTTAAACTGCTTTGGCGGTTTTGGTCAACAAGGTTATGGTTATAATATAGATTATTTAATAGATGTAATAAGCTCAATTTTGGATTTAACTAACCTTAAAAACATTATTATTGTAGGTGCTGGTAAATTAGGTGTAACTTTAGTTCATGACATTGATTTCCAAAACTTAGGCTTTAAACTTTTTGGTGTATATGATAATAATAAAGACATCTTAGGGACATCTATAAACAATAATATTATACAAGATATAAGTAATATTGAAAACTTAAAAACCACTATAGATGTAGCTGTTTTATGTGTACCTAAAGAATATGCTAAACAAACCACAGTATTTTTAACTAAATGCGGAATTAAAACATTTTGGAATTTCACTCACCAAGACTTACAAATATATTTTAATGATATTATCGTAGAAAATGTTCATTTATCTGATAGTTTGATGAAACTAAGTTATAAACATAAACATAAACATACTAGTAAATAATAAAATCAGGCATTTGCCTGATTTTATTATTTTTAATGTAAATTTAAATATTATTTATTATATTTATTTAACTTAATTAAATATTAATTATAATTTAATCTTTTAATAACTCTGTATATGTATAAATTTGTTTTTGACTGTTTCTTATTATTTCATTTAAGTCTTCGTCACCATCATCGTCTTTGACAGCTACTATATTAAACCCTGCTTTTTTGGCTGTTATAATGGAGTGTAACGAATCTTCAAATACTGTGCATTCATTTGGTTTTAAGTTGTATTTTTCACTGCAATATAAAAATATATCTGGTTTATCTTTATTAACTCCAATTTCTTCAACTGTTATTAAAAACTCCATAAAATCGTATATCTTCAAACGCTTACAAATACCTTCAGCCAAATCTTTAGTACAAGCTGTAGCGATACACATCTTAATGTTTTCTTGTTTTAGTTTATTTAAATAATCATGTACGCCATCTATTAAACCAATTGTGTTTTTATATGCGTATTCTATTTTGCTAAACCAATGATGTAAAATTTCATCTGCACTAAGATCTACATTAAATTTTTCTGTTAAAAATTTTGCCGATTCAGGAAAACTCATTGTTCTTAAAACACTATTTAGTTTTTGGTCTGGTATAACACCACAATTTTCTACCACAAAATCATAACCTACTGTTCTCCATACTTTCATTGAATCTATAAGTGTTCCATCTAAATCAAAAATAGCTAATTTCATCTTGACTCCCCTTTTATTAAATCATATAATTTTTATTTTTTATTTTAATATATTTGGTTGTAAATTTTTGTGAAATCAATAAAATTTGTTTTAACTTAAGTTTATATATATCTTTAAATTTACCATTGTTTTAATTATGTCTAAAAGTTATTATTGTTTTAATTTTTACTGTACT
>JBOFNA010000037.1:0-1732 GCA_051658665.1 Oscillospiraceae bacterium | reverse complement strand
AAAAATCGCTTTTATTGTCATCCAAAATTGGCATTTGTCCACTTATTATTTTATGAGAATTTCTAATAATTAAACTTTTAGCTGCTTGTCTAAAAATTTCTTCTAGCTTTACAGTTAACACAACCTCGCTATCTATTATATCCTTTAAAACATTACCTGCACCCACTGATGGTAATTGGTTGTAATCTCCCACCAAAATTAATTTGCAATTTAGTTTTATTGCTTTTAAAAGGCTACTAAATAAAAAAACATCAACCATAGATATTTCGTCTACTATTATAACATCTTGTTTTAATAAATTTTTTTCATTTCTTATAAATTTTATCTTTTCGTCATCTTTACTATAATCCACCTCTAAAAGTCTATGTATTGTTTTAGCTTCTCTACCTGTTACTTTCTCCATTCTTTGTGCTGCACGTCCAGTTGGTGCGCAAAATCCAACATTTAAACTCATTTTCTCTAGGACCTCTACAATTGCATTAATTGTTGTTGTTTTGCCTGTACCTGGACCTCCTGTAAGAAGCATTATATTGTTTTTTATTGCCATTTTTATCGCATCTTTTTGTTTTTCGTTGTATTTTATTAAACTATTACTGTTATAAACTTCAACTGTTTCATCAGTATTAAAACTATTGTCCACTATATTACTATTAATTGCTAATGCCATTCTTGAAGAAATATATCTTTCATCAAAATACATATCTGGTAAATAAATGCAATCTACATTTTTAATTGTATCCAAATAAAGTCTGTTTTCTTCTACACAACGGTTTATAGCACTTTCTATTATAAAAATTTCAACTTCTAAAAAACTTTGTAAAACTTTACAAAGTTTTTGACAAGGTATACATGTATGTCCATTTTTTATGTTATGTATTAACGTATAAATAACTCCTGCCGATACTCTTTTATAATCTGTCTTTTCTATGAAGTATTTTTCACCTAAAATATCACAAACATCAAAATCTACGCCCACATCATCCATACATAGTATATATGGGTTTTCTTTTATTTTATCTATAGACTTCTCTCCATAAATTTTATAAATCTTTAATGCTACAGCATTATTTATACTATAACCTTGTAAAAAAGTCATAACCAAATTTGCACCAAAAATGTTATTGTAGTTATTAATTATATCCTCAGCTTTTTTAGGTGATATCCCCTTAACTTTACAAAGCTTTTCTTTATCTCCTTTTAAAATATCTAAAGTTTCTTCTCCAAACATTTCAACAATTCGCTTTGCCATAATTTCGCCGATACCTTTTATTACCCCTGATGATAAATATTTTAAAACACCACTTACGTTAGATGGCATTCGTCTTATAAAGTAATCTGCATTAAATTGAATGCCATAAACAGGGTGGTTTGAAAATTTACCGTAAAACTCTATATCTTCCCCCTGTTTTATGCCAATCATTTTACCTGTTACTGTCAATAACTCTTCATTACATAATATTTCTAATATCGAAAACTCACTTTCAGTATTTTCATACTTTACATATTCAATACTCCCCTTTATTTTTTCTATTTGTTCTGACATATTTAACCTTCTTTAATTATTAATTATCTTTTCAATATCACTTGCTTTATCTATATATATATAACTTTTACAAAGGCAATTTTTATACAATAAATTTTTAATATTTAAATCATCTTGTAAATCTAAAATAACTATATCTTTAGGTGATATACTGCCATTTTTTCTAAATTTTAATGCAATATCATTCAT
>JBOFNA010000036.1:0-3376 GCA_051658665.1 Oscillospiraceae bacterium | reverse complement strand
AGCTTTTATTGTTGTTATGACAAAGGGCGAAAGAAAAATACCTATATTATATGCAAAAAGAGTTGTAGGTAGAAAAATGTATGGTGGTCAAACATCACACATACCAATAAAGGTTAATATGTCTGGAGTTATGCCAGTTATTTTTGCTGGTTCATTATTATCGATACCTACTGTTTTAAGGACGATTTTTGATCCAGATGCATCTAGTTGGGTTGGTAAGTTTTTAGCTACATTTAACTATGATGGATTTAGCTATGCGTTAATATACTTTATATTAATTTTGGGATTCAACTATTTTTATGTTTCAATAACATATAATCCTTTACAAATGGCAAATGATTTAAGGCAAAATAATGGTACTATACCAGGGTTAAGACCAGGAAAACCAACAGCTGAGTTTTTATCAAGGACTATTAATAAAATAACGCTTGTAGGTGCTGTGTTTTTAGGTATGGTTGCTGTTTTTCCAATTTTATTTTCAGGTATTAGTGGTATGCAAGGCTTAGCGTTGGGTGGTACATCTGTTATTATTTTAGTAGGGGTTGCTTTAGAAACATCAACAACTTTAGAATCTTTAATGGCAATGCGTCATCACAAAGGTTTT
Source organism: Oscillospiraceae bacterium (assembly GCA_051658665.1). Taxonomy (GTDB): domain Bacteria; phylum Bacillota; class Clostridia; order Oscillospirales; family Ruminococcaceae; genus JBOFNA01. The sequence continues at coordinate 2,772 of JBOFNA010000036.1, read as the reverse complement.
TTAGAGTAATTTGTTGAGGTGTAATTGATGAAATTAATATTTTTAGGTGCTCCAGGTGCGGGCAAAGGCACACAATCTGAAATAATTTGTAAAAAACTAAATATACCAGTTATTAGTACAGGCAATGTATTAAGAGAAGCAGTGAAAAGTAAAACAGACCTTGGAGTTAAGGCTAAATCATTTATGGATAATGGTCAACTTGTACCAGACAAACTTGTAATTGATATGATAAAAGATAGGTTTTCTCAAGATGATTGTAAAAACGGCTTTATTTTAGATGGGTTTCCAAGGACTGTTGCTCAAGCAGAAGCTTTAAATAATTTAGGTATATTTATTGATAAAGTTATTAATATTGATGTACAAGATAAAGTTATAATTGAAAGAATGTCAGGTAGACGCGTTTGTGATAAATGTGGAGCATCATACCACATTAAATTTAACAAACCTTTAAAAGAAGATATTTGTGATAAATGTGATGGAAACTTAATTATAAGAGGCGACGATAACCATGAGACAGTAGTTAAAAGGTTAGACGCGTATCACAATGAAACAAAACCTTTAATAGACTATTATGACAAAAAACTGAAATTAACAACTGTTGATGGAACAAAAAACATAGACGAAATAACAAAAGAAGTTATTAATGTTTTTGAGGTTTAATTTATGATAGAACTTAAAACTTCAAAAGAAATTTTAAAAATGCAAAAAGCTTGTGAAATATCAGCTAAGGCACTTTTAAAAGCAAAAGAGTTTATTGTTGAAGGGATATCAACAAAAGAGATAGATGATGAGATAAGAAATTTTATACTATCTAAAAATGCGAAACCATCTTTTTTAGGATATGGTGGATTTAGTGGGAGTGCTTGTATTTCTATAAATGATGAAGTTATACATGGCGTACCTAATAAAAACAAAAAACTTAAAAATGCAGACATTGTAAGTGTTGATGTTGGTGCATATATCGATGGATATCACGGAGATAACGCTTTTACATTTGAAGTTGGCGAGGTTTCACAAAGTGATAAAAAACTTTTAACTGCAACTCAAAACAGTTTATATGAAGCAATAAAAAAATGTGTCCCGGGAAATAGAGTTGGGGATGTATCTTTTGCAGTACAAAACTATGTTGAAAATTTGGGTTTTTCTGTAGTTAAAGAGTTTGTGGGTCATGGAATAGGTAGAAATTTACATGAAGCTCCAGAAGTGCCAAACTACGGTGAAAAAGGTAGGGGAGTACGTTTAGTTAGTGGAATGACAATTGCTATTGAGCCTATGATTAATGCAGGTAGTGAAAAGGTTAAGATTTTACCTGATGGGTGGACAGTCAAAACAGTAGATGGTAAAAAATCTGCACATTTTGAACACACTGTTTTAATAACGAATAATGAGCCTATAATATTAACAAAAATAAGGTGATGAAATGGATATTAAAATAGGATCAGTTGTAAAGGTAACTGCTGGTAGAGATAAAGAAAAATTTGTTGTAATTGTAAATAAAGATAAAGACAGGTATTTTATAAGTGATGGTAAAAATAGAAGTATTTTAAAGCCAAAAGCTAAAAATATCATACATTTAAAAAAGACAAAATCAAACTTTAATATATCTGGTGAAACTACCGACAAACAAATTAGAAAATTTTTAAAAGACTTTTTAGAAAATGAATAGTTTTTAATATCACAAAAGGGGTGTTTTCCTTGTCAAAACAAGATGTAATAGAAATAGAAGGTAGTGTTATTGAAGCATTACCAAACGCAACATTTCAAGTTGAACTTCAAAATGGTCATAAAATTTTAGCACACATTTCAGGTAAATTAAGAATGCATTATATTAGAATCTTACCTGGTGATAAAGTGACTATTGAGATGTCACCATATGATTTAACAAAAGGGCGTATTACATGGCGCTCTAAGTAATTTAATTATAGTATAAGGAGGTATTGGAAAATGAAAGTAAGACCTTCCGTAAAGCCTATTTGCGAGAAATGTAAAATTATAAAACGCAAAGGACGTGTAATGGTAATTTGTCAAAATCCTAAGCACAAACAGCGTCAAGGATAATAAGACGCGAAACCAATAAATGGAGGTGTAACAATAATGGCTCGTATAGCTGGAATTGATTTGCCTAGAGAGAAGAGAGTAGAGATCGCTTTAACTTATATTTTTGGTATAGGCTTAAAATCATCACAAAAAATTCTTGAGGCAACAGATGTAAATCCTGATACAAGAGTTAGAGATTTATCAGAAGAAGATGCAAATATACTTCGTGATTATATCAATAAAAACTTTGAGGTTGAGGGTGACCTAAGAAGAAACGTAGCATTAAATATTAAGAGACTTATAGAAATAGGCAGTTATCGTGGCGTAAGACACAGAAAAGGCCTACCTGTTAGAGGTCAAAAAACAAAAACTAATGCTCGTACAAGAAAAGGTCCTAAAAAAACTATAGCAAACAAAAAGAAATAATTAGGGAGGTAGTTAAGAGATGGCTAAAAAGGTTACCACTCGTAGACGCCGTGACCGTAAAAATATAGAACGTGGCGCTGCACATATACAGTCTACGTTTAATAATACCATAGTAACTATAAGCGATGTTCAGGGTAATGTTATTGCTTGGGCAAGTTCTGGTGGTTTGGGTTTTAAAGGTTCAAGAAAATCCACACCATACGCTGCACAAATGGCTGCAGAACAAGCTACAAAAAATGCTATGGAACACGGTTTAAAGTCTGTAGAAGTATTTGTTAAAGGCCCTGGATCAGGTCGTGAAGCAGCAAT
>JBOFNA010000035.1:0-2184 GCA_051658665.1 Oscillospiraceae bacterium | reverse complement strand
TATTTGATTGAGCTACAAGCTTAGTCCCCTCGATTGATTTTGACGATATGACTGTAATTTAGTCGTTGGCTATCGTAAAAGCGTCATAAACCCTTGTTACGAAAGGCTTTATGACGTTTTTTAGTTATTTTTAATTGTTGTACACCAGTTTTTCCCGTAGTGGACTAATTGCTCGTGGGTAACAATACCTTTAGTCCACTCAATTCCTAAGAGGTGATTGAGTCCACACAGATCCTCATCTGCCTGGACGCGATAGAATCCATTGGGAAGCATATTCGCCGTGGCGCTATTTAGTGCACGGATAAGAACTGCAGGGCTGTGCTCCCACTTTATTTTGTGTTGGACAATTCGGATAATTACTAGTGCCAGAAAGCATGTTAAAAAATGAGCTTCAATATGCTCTTTCTTTTGGACAAATACCGGTCTTGCAGCAAACTCTGTTTTTGTCACGCGAAAGCAGTTTTCTATTTTTGATAGCTGTTTGTATTGATATAACATATCCTCATCACTCATCAAGGTTTCACTTGTTACAAGTACATTTATTCCATCAAACTGCTCATCAAAGGCAACATCAGCTGCATTTAAGCTAATTAATGGACTAAAAGCAATGCGCTCTCCTGTTTGTTCATCAATTGTATAGAGTGAAAGATATTTTTTGCCACCTTTTTTACAGGTTTGACGAAAGATTTCGGCGTTTGTCAATTTGCTTGCATATTCTAATGCTCCATCACGCCGTATCTTTTCGCGCCGTGCGTACTTTTCACTCCATGTAATGAGTACTTTCTCTTCAATTTCTGTTCCATTATCTAGTTTTCTTCTTCGAAACATAGCCTTCTTCGCAAATGTAAGCTGCTCATTATACTCCCAATCTTTTGCATCGAGAATACAGGTTTGAATGTCTTTTGGTGCACCACATTTTCCACGATGCTTTTGCGAAAAAAGCCAGCCATCACCATTTTTAAGCGTTTGTGCTATATTTCCTTTGCTATTCATGGCTTTATCTGCCACAACAATAACACGCTCTAAGCCAAATTGTTTTTTCACCTGTTCAATGGCTGGAAGATAGGTAATTGGATCTGTTTGATTCCCCCTAAAAAGCTTGTAACTGATTGGAATTCCATTTGTGTCCATAAATAAGCCGAGTTGGACAATAGGACTTCTTCTACGCTCTTTACTTGCACCACGTTTTCGCATGCCTTCTTCAAGTATTGCCCCTTGTTCATCTAACGTATCTTCATCATTAAAGTCTATTTCAAAGTAGTAGTTGGTCACATCATAGAAGACAAGTGTCGCAACTCTCCCAATTTTGTTGACTATCTGTTTGTGTACTTCTAATTGAATCGCTTCATTTACCTTGTGAAGAAGAGGTAAGCTGCGATAAACGGCATTTTCAGTTAGATTCCACTGACCAAATAGTTTTTTTTGTGATTGAACGGTATGTAGCTTGCTCCCGGGATGTAATATCCGCTGGAAGACAAGTAATTTGAGGACCTTGTCCACATCAAACGATGCATTTGTTTTTAGCTGTTTTACAACAGAACTGATCGCAAGCATACTGTACACTTCTTCAAGAATTTTCCAACCATAAGAGAGTGTATCATCTGCTATGGGTGTGTTGAAATCGTATGTCACTTTTAATTCTGTGAGTTCTTTTTTTCCAATAAGTCCATCTTTTGCTTCTTGTCTTAAGCGTTCAAAAGCTCCAGGCTCTTTTTCTTCTAATTCCTCCAAAGAACCATAATTTTTAAGCGTTCGCTGTTTTACTTTGTCTTTTTCACGGTAACCTTCTACAAGATAAACATAAGATTTCCCTTCACGATTTTTCTTTTTTACTATATAAGCCATATATATATTATACCATATATAACCGTTTACAACAACATTTTAATTAAAAAAAGTGCCGAAAATGCTTTTGTAGAAAGCTTAATAACACTTTTTGTCTTTTTTTGCTGATAAACTCAGGATTATATCATGTTTATTGAAAAAAAGGGGGGACGCCTGTACGTCTTTGATAAAAAAGCGATATCCTCACTATTTGATTGAGCTACAAGCTTAGTCCCCTCGATTGATTTTGACGATATGACTGTAATTTAGTCGTTGGCTATCGTAAAAGCGTCATTCCCCCTTATGTTAAAAGGGCTAATGACGCTTTTCTAATAGTTTGTCTCGGATTTAGGGATAATT
>JBOFNA010000034.1:0-4076 GCA_051658665.1 Oscillospiraceae bacterium | reverse complement strand
AAAAAATTTATTTAAAGGTTTGGTAATCATTTTGACAAAAAAATACTTAAAAGTAATAATAATAGCAATATCAATTATAATTGTTGGCCTATTTATATTAACGAGATCTAACGAAGGCTTAAAAGTTTTTTACGATATAAAAAGTATACCTTCAACTTTAGATCCTCAAATAAATAATGACAATGAGTCTGGTATTATAATAAAAAATGCATTTGAAGGCTTAACTAGCATAAATAAAAATGGCGACGTAGAACTTAGCGTTGCTTCAAATTATAGTGTAAGTAACGATTCTCTAACTTACACTTTTAATTTACATGAAAATTTTTACTGGTCTGATAAAAATAACACAAATGTTACCGCACATGACTTTGTATTTGCATTTAGACGAATTTTTTCACCAATTACAAAAAGTCCCAACGCATATAAGTTTGATTTTATAGAAAACTCTAACAACGTTTTAAATGGTTTGTTAGACAACTCTAAACTTGGTGTTTTTGCCCCTAACGATTATACCTTGATATTTAAACTATCTACACCTAAAATCGATTTTCTAAGCCTTTTAAGTGAACCATCTGCTGTACCATGTAATGAAAAGTTTTTTAATAGTACAAATGGGTCATATGGTCTTAACACTAAAAGCTTTATAAGCAATGGCGTTTATTCTTTATTATCTTTTAACTCTAATGTAAATGTTACATTGCATAAAAACCAAAACTATGTGGGTGATATTAAAAACGATACTGAGTTTATACGTTTTATTTTGAAAAATGACGATGATGAAATAAAAAAAAGATTTACAAAAAAAACTACAAGTGCGTTACTTACCAAAAATTTAACTGGCATTAAAAATGTAAATAACATTGAAATAAATGAAAATAACCTGTATTCACTTATTTTTAATAGTAACAATAATATTTTAAGTAATCAAAATATTAGAAAAGCTTTAATATCATCTGTAGATATTTCTCAAATAGAAAGTATTCTACAACAAAATTTATCTATTGCAAAAACAATTTTACCATCTAATATAAAATTTGCTGATAAATATTTTAAAGATTATCCAAAAACAAACACTACACATATTTATAATATGGACATGGCCAAAAACTCTTTGAATATAGGCCTTGAACAATTAAATATAAGCAATATTAATAATTTAACTGTATTGGTACCTGAAAATAATGTTTACTCAGACGTCATGTCTTTTATATCTCAAATGTGGCAAAAAAATTTAGGTATATTTATAAATATAATGCCTGTTGATTTTGAAACTTTACAAAAAAATATATCTTCTCTAGATTATGATATAGCATTGTACTCAACCTCTAATATAGGCTATAGTCCAGATACATCTTTAAATGATTTTACAAATGATTATAACATACCTTTTACTTCTTATATAAATAATATAGATGATGCTATAAATTTACAAAATCGTATTTTAAATTTTAATATTGTATTGCCCTTATTTACAGAAAAAGAATATATGTTATCTAATATAAAAGATATATATTATTATCCTTCATATAACTTTATTGATTTTAGATATATAAAAAAATAAAAATGTGCTTTTGCACATTTTTATTTTTTTATACTAACAGATTTTTTTAAGTTTTTAATAAATAAAGGTGGTATTAAACTAGCTACAAAAGAAATAACTGTTAAAACTATTATTATATTTATATTTAAAATATTTAAATTTAATGCTACACTTGAAAAAATGTAAACAAAAAATAAAAATAAAGATATAGCAAACTGTATGAAAATACTGCTTTTTATTATACTAATTATATCTCTGCTTTCATTTACAATATTAATATACTGATAATTATCACCTTTAAAAATATAATCACTATTAATTGTTTTATGATTATTGTTATCTTCAATGTCATCATAAAGTTCAGAGTTTAATAATGTAACTCCTTCTCTTGGATAATGATAAATTTTCTCAACTAAATTCGGATCAATACAAGGGTCAGACATTTTTAATGCTATAGTTATATCGTTTTTTATTAACTTGTTTAAATATCTTTCAACATTTTTATTATCACTATAATTTAAAACAAAAATAGCAGAAACTTTACTGTCAATTGAAATATACATAAGCTTTTTATTTTCATCTAAAAATGAATTTTCTACATCTTCTCTTAAAACAGAAACACTATGATTTATCAAAAGTTTTCTATTCCCTATTAAAATCATCTTACCATCTACAAATGCAGAATATCCCATAGAGTTTTCATATTTAAACTCTTTAACATCTAATAAAAAATTTTCATTGTTCTCAATAACTCCTAAAAATACATCTGCTAATGATGACTTGTTTTTATTTAAAATACTACTTATGTATATTATAATATTATCAATTCTTGAGTCATTAAAAGTTTTTATACCAGATATTGATACAGTATCTTTATTAAAGATAAAACTATCATCTAAAATCAAACAATTAGTTTTACTTATATTTTCAAGGCTACCATAAGACCCTATAAAGTACTCTTCATTTTCTCTTTTATTTTGTAATTTTCTCAAAATTAATGTAATAGTCGCCATTCCGTTAATAGGATTTAATAAGGTAGTTGCTATTGCCATATTTACAATTATTTCGCCAGTTTTTAAACCGTTTAAAAAACCCAATACACCTATCACTAACACTCCTAGAACCATTGATAAAATTGACATATTAGAGCATGTTTTATCGTAAAAATCTATAGAGAAACTATTTTTTATAAAACCACTTATAAAATCTCTTTTGCTTTTAACTCCTACAATATAATCATCTTTATTTAATTTAGATGTTATTTGAGAAACTAAAATTTGGTTTTTTATTTGTGTAAAAACATATTTATCATCGTCTTTTATCATTATCTCAAAATTATGTAAAATTCTTTTAATAGATATATTTTTCATTATTATATTTAAAATTATAGAAAAAATAATTATAATTGTTGTAAATATTATATATGTATCTTTTACTACATCAACATTTGAAAGGTTTGTTAAGTAAGACAATGAAGTTAAAATAAGTGCGACAGAAATTAAACTATCACTATCACCTTTTTTTGAAAATATATTGCAAAATCCAAAAAATACAGTTTCAAAATTCACGAAAATTGTTAACAATGTAAGTATAGAAAATATTAGTACAACATTTCTAGGGTTTTCATTTACATTTATAAATGGTAAAACATCTGTATCTGCATATGATATAAATATTATATATGACATTAATACACCAAATAATGATGTTATTAAAACCTTGAAAATGTTACCTTGCTTTTGTAAATTAATATATTCTTTAATATCATCTTTTTCAATATTACCATCATACTCAAAAATTCCACCTTCTTCTGATGATGAAAGGTTTTCACCTATATTTTTTGATTTTTTGATTTTTTTATTGCTCTCTTGAAATTCAACTTCCTCATTGACTATGATGTCTTTTTTTATTATATCATCTATATCCTCATCATTTTCAACTGTTAAATAATCAACTTTAACTTCAGCACTTTCTTTAACTTCAGCACTTTCTTTAACTTCAGCACTTTCTTTTTTTCTTTTTATATCAAATTTTGTAACTTTGCTTTTTCTTTTTTCTTTAAGCTTCTTATACTCTGATCTAATAAGCTTTCTATCTTCTTGTATGCTATTTTCTATATTTTCATCTAATTCTAATTTAAGTTGAGTTATTGTCTCTTGATCCTCAAAGTCAAAAATATCACTTTTATCTGTACTAAAAAACTTAGCAAATCTTGAATCAATTTTTTTCTTTACATCGATTCTGCTTTCCGTATTTTCATTATTGAAATCTTCTTTAGCACTTTGCTCTTCTTGCTCAAAAACTTTAAAATCTGTTGTTTCTTCTTTAGCACTTTGCTCTTCTTGCTCAAAAACTTTAAAATCTGTTGTTTCTTCTTTAACACTTTGCTCTTCTTGCTCAAAAGCTTTGAAGTCTGTTGTTTCTTCTCTAGCAATTTGCTCTTCTTGCTCAAAAGCTTTGAAGTCTGTTGTTTCTTCTTTAACAATTTGCTCTTCTTGCTCAAAAGCTTTGAAGTCTGTTGTTTCTTCTTTAGCAA
>JBOFNA010000033.1:0-1983 GCA_051658665.1 Oscillospiraceae bacterium | reverse complement strand
TTTATTTTTAACTAATTTTTTTAATTAATTGCATATTTACAAAAAACAATGTATTATATTATTTAGTATGGAGGTAAATATGTTAAACAATAAGATTGATAATATACTTTTAAACGTACAAAAGCCAGCTAGGTATTCAGGTGGTGAAATAAATAGCGTAATAAAAGATAAGAATAAAATAGATTTTAGATTTTGTTTTATTTTTCCAGATGTTTATGAGGTGGGTATGAGCCATTTGGGCATAAAAATACTTTATAGCCTTACAAATGAAAGGGAAAATTTTTGGTGTGAAAGGTCTTTCACTCCTTGGCCTGATATGCAAAAAGAAATGAAAAAAAACAATATACCACTTTTTGCACTTGAGAGTAGAGACCCTGTTTCACAATTTGATATGGTAGGGTTTACCTTGCAATATGAAATGAGTTATACTAATATATTAAATTGTTTAGATTTAGCAGAAATACCAATTTTATCTAAAGATAGAAAAGAAGAAGACCCAATTATAATAGCAGGTGGACCTTGTGCTTGCAACCCTGAGCCTTTGGCGGATTTTATAGATATTTTTATTTTAGGTGAAGGTGAAGAGGTTAATTTAGAACTTTATGATTTATACTTGAAGTGTAAAGAAGAAAAGAAAACAAAGCACGAATTTTTTCTGTTAGCAGCCAATATAGAAGGTGTCTATATACCTAGTTTTTACAATTTCTCTTACAATGAAAATGGTACAGTAAAAGAGATAAGACCTTTATTTAATCAAAAACCTGTGGTAAATAAAAGAATTATTGAAGATTTTAATAATGTTTATTATCCAAATAATTTTATTGTTCCTTTTATGGAGATAGTACACGATCGAGTTATGGTAGAGGTTCTAAGAGGTTGCATTAGAGGATGTAGGTTTTGCCAAGCAGGTTATATATACAGACCAATGAGAGAGAAGACGTATGACACTATAAACAGACAAGCTATAGATATTTGCGAAACAACAGGTTACGATGAGGTAGCTTTAACGTCTTTAAGTACAAGTGATTTAAGGGATTTAAATAAACTTTTAGATGAAATGACACAATGGACTGAAGATAAAAAGATTAATATTTCTTTACCTTCGTTAAGAATAGATAATTTTTCTGAAGAACTAATTGAAAAAGTCAAAAAAGTTAGAAAAAGTGGACTTACATTTGCACCGGAGGCAGGTACTCAAAGGCTTAGAGATGCGATTAATAAAAATATATATGAAAATGAAATATTAAAAAGTTGTAAAATAGCTTTTGATAGTGGTTACTCTAGCATTAAGCTTTATTTTATGATAGGTTTACCAACTGAAACACAAGAGGATCTAAAAGGTATTGTAGACACAGCAGAAAAAATTGTTGAACTTTATTTTGCCTTAAAAAAAGAAGATAGACCAAAGGGTTTAAATATTACATGTAGTATCTCTTGTTTTGTACCAAAGCCATTTACACCATTTCAATATGAGCCTCAAGATACAATGGATCAATTTAAAGAAAAACAAAAATATTTACTTTCTATTTATAGGGACAAGCATATTAATATAAAATATCATGATAATAAAACAAGTTTTTTAGAAGCTGTTTTGGCAAAAGGCGATAGAAGGCTTTGTAAAGTTTTATATAATGCTTATAAAAAAGGTTGTATTTTCGATGGTTGGAGTGAATGTTTTAAACTTGAAGAATGGCAAAAAAGTTTTGAGGAAGAAAATGTAGACCCAGAATTCTACGCTTATCGTAAAATTGAGTATGATGAAATATTACCTTGGAGCCACTTGAATTATTATGTTACAGATGAATTTTTAGTTAGAGAACATAAAAAATCTCTAAATAGTGGAGTTAGTGACCATTGTAAAGATAAGTGTTTTCATTGTGGTGCAAGCAAACTTTTAGGAGGCGTGTGCGTTGACAAACGTTAGGATTTGGTTTAATAAAACAGACAACCTAAAGTACATATCACATCTTGATTTAAACAGGT
>JBOFNA010000032.1:0-1679 GCA_051658665.1 Oscillospiraceae bacterium | reverse complement strand
CATCATTACTTCTAGGCTCAGCGCTATCTGCAATAACTGTTTGATTCTTTATATTTTCTTCTTTTATTTTTTCTACAATCTCTTTAAATTTTGCACCTACTTTATAAAACTCATGAAATATATAGCAAACTTTCTTCTTATTATCGTAAGCCAAAACTATGTAAACAAAAGGGTCAGCAGCATATCCCCAGTCAACACCTCTTAAAATTGAAAAGCAATTAAAAATCTCTTGTTCTTCAATTTTTCTAAAAGTCAAATTTCTAAACACTTGTTGATCATATCCAACACACTGGCCAAGATACTCATGACAATAAGAAATATAATTTTTATTTTTCAAAATTTCTGCCTCATAAATAAAAGCCTTACTCAACCAATTTTTATTTACATCTAAATAATTAGTGTGAAAAACAACAGTATCTTCTCTATTATCTGCCACCGCCAGATTACACCAATTACTTGCATTTTTAGGAGGGTTAAATGTATAAAAAACATTAAATATATCGCCACCCCGCATTAAAGATTGGTTTATACTTCTTATCTCATCTAAACCAGCAAACTCATCTGTTTCTTCATACCATATGTACCTTATATAACCATTCTTAACTTTTGTAGATTTTATCTTTTGAGGGTTATCAGTACCCTTAAAAAAGATTTTTTGACCAGTTTGTTTGTATATTAAAGTTAAAGGGTTAGTTCTTTGCTCCCACATATCATCTAAACCTAAAACATAAATAGCCCACTTCATTTGCTCAAAAACACTTTCTTTTAAATTAGCCCCTACTTTTCTAAAAACAATTGCATTCGTATCTTTATTTTTAATCATCCCCAATATAATCTCAAGGCTTACAAAAGATGACTTCGTACTTCCCCTACCACCTTTTATCCAATAATGGGTAAACTTGTTTTGCAAGATAGATTTATGCATCTCGTAAAAGTTTTTAGATATCAAATCTGTAATTCTTAAAATTTTATCATTTTGGTATATCATCAATAATAACTACCTTTTTATCATCATTTTTAATTTCTAATTTATCTTTCATGTCAAAAATCATTTTAATAGCTTTCATGTCACCTTCTTTTGCCATTTTATTAAGAGTTTTTAAAATATCTAAAAAATAATACTTATGCAAACTATTAAATTGCTTCAAATTTTCATTAAAAAAATTATCATCATTTAACCATTTATCTAGAGTTTTTTTATTGATATTTAAATTTTCTGATATTTCACCAACTGTCAAATCACAATTTGGGTCAGATATTAAATCTAAAAAATCTCTTTTTTTATTACCTATACTAAAACACTCCTTTTAAATATTAGTTTTTATACCTTTAGTTTATAGCACAACAAAATGACAAACAATGACATATTGAAACTGTATATTCGATTACATTAAAAAATCGGTATAACAAATTATTGCTATATCGATTTTTTGGTTTTTTCAGTTTTATATATTGCATTTACTCTGAAAATGCTTTATTATTATGAATAATAACAAACATGGCAAACATTTATAACGTTTAATTGGTTATTTTTTTATTTCGGCTTATTTAAAAATTTTTAACAAAGTTTTTTCTAATAACTGAAGTATCTAGGTATATATAACCACAGCAAACCTTTTAAGTATTTTAACATTTAAGGTGCATACTTCAACATAAAATTTTTATTAATTAATGAGCTT
>JBOFNA010000031.1:0-32144 GCA_051658665.1 Oscillospiraceae bacterium | reverse complement strand
AGCCCCATAAAGCGAGTTTCCATCTCTTTGCTCAACTGGACATACTCAGCGGCATTGTTTAAGCATTTCAACCGATCAAGTGGTTCTCCAGAATGAAATTTCTCAGCGTTGGAACCGTGTATAAGTTCATCAATCATTGACAGATGGTTTCGGAAAACGGACAGCGAAATTGCCAGCTCGTCTATAGGACTTTCAAGCGGGCTACCGTATTTTTTGATTGCTTCTAACATATCCTGCTTAATACCGATATAGTCAACCACCAAGCCGCAGTCTTTGCCGTCAAACACTCGATTGACACGTGATATGGTCTGTATCAATGTATGCTTTTGCAGTGGCTTGTCTATGTACATAACGGCAAGCGACGGGACATCAAATCCTGTTATCCACATATCAACTACTACAGCGATTTTGAAGTTGGAATCGTTGTTTTTAAACTGCTTATCAAGTTTTTGGCGGTATTCTTTTGTACCACAAGCATCATAAAGCCCCGGAACCTCTGCATCTTTATCAGAACCCTGTGTTGCGACAAGGTTTATTTTTGGTAGAGAGATTAACTTTTTCAACTTCTCATCATCGAGCTTGCTCTTATCTTCCGCTTTGCGAGGAACTCCCCAGTCGGGACGAAGAGAAATGATTTCATTCATCAGATAAAATGCCAATGCACGGTCAGCACATACAATCATAGCTTTTTGTATGATTTCAGGCTTTTCACCACATAGGGTATCATAGTGCATGATAATATCAGCCGCTAACTTTTTCAATCGCTCCGGGTGACCGAGTACGGAACGCATCTTACTCATTGCCTTTTTGCTTTCCTCGACCTGCTCCGTATTAGAGCCATCTTGAGCACATTTGTCGTAATATTTTTGAATTTCCTGCGCTTGCTCCTCTGACAGGATAACCCTTGCCAAACGAGGCTCATAAGCGATGCGAACGGTAATGCCGTCATCGCTTGATTCTTTCATCGTGTAGCTATCTACCACGCTGCCGAATACAGATATCGTTTCATCAATAGGCGTTCCAGTAAAACCACAATAGGTAGCATTAGGGAAGCTACGGTGCAGATACTCCGCAAAACCAAAGGTTGTAAACACACCATCTTTAGTTTTTTTCAACTTAGGACCCATTCCAGTTTGTGTTCTGTGTGCTTCGTCTGAAATGCAGATAATATTGAAACGGTTTGACAATAGTCCGGTTGATTCACAAAATTTCTAAATAGTCGTGATATACACTCCGCCACTCTCGGTGGTGCTTAGTACGCTTTGTAAATCCCCGCGGTTTTTCATACTTCGTAGGTGCTTTTCGTCCTCGCTTAAATAATGCTGTGCCGTTACGAACAATTCTGATGCTTGTGTATCTAAATCTTCACGGTCGGTAATGCTTACAATGGTTGGATTATCGAAAACATCACGCTCTCGCTGACTAATCAGACGAACAAGAAAGAGCATAATAAATGTCTTGCCGCAACCGGTCGCACCGAAATATGTACCAACTTTGCCGTCACCATGTGGTTTCAAATGCTCTTTGATATTGGCAAGCATTTTGTTAGCGGCAAAAAACTGAGGATAGCGTGTGACAACGGCTTTATACTTTATTTCATCACTTGGATAGAAAACAAAATCACGCAGAATTGCCAAGATACGCTCTTTTGAAAACGCACCGACAGGGATAAAACCAAACCCCGTGGCGCACAATGCAAATCACCGCACTTGACCGGGGAGCAGTTGGATATGCGTTTATTACAGCAATTAATCAACTCATAACAAGCAAAAATGATTATATCATTGAATACGAGAGCATAGTAGCGGAGCTTACCGATACGGCTTCCATAGAAAGAGAAATCGAAAAACTGCAATCCAAGAGCATTGCAACCTACAGCGCATTAAAAGCGGTTATGGAGGAAAACGCACATCGTCCGCTAAACCAATAAGAATACAATTCACATTTTGGCAGTCTTAATACCGAGTACGAAGCATAGCTCGCACGTCTTTCAAAACTTGCCGAAAAACGGCAATCGACTTTGGCAAGGAGAGAACGGCTTAATATGTTTCTTGCAGAATTGCAAGCACAGGACGGCTTGCTTGCTGAATTTGACGAACCATTATTCAGAGCCACAGTCGACCGTTTCGCAGTTAAGAGCAAAAATGAAGTAGTGGTTTGCTTCCGTGATGGCACGCAAATACCGGTGAACGTGGCAAAAATCACACATTAGAACGCTAATTTTCTTACCGTTCTCAAGTGGTTTCACTTTTTTCAGCGTTTTTAAAAAAGCAAAGGTTAGAACGGTAATTTGAACATAGCAAAACAAAACCGATAGTCCGAAAACCCATTGAAATCAAGGGAAAGTCGTTCTATCGGTTTTGTCATTGTGATATGGCGGAGAAGGAGGGATTTGAACCCTCGCGATAGTTACCCATCCTACACCCTTAGCAGGGGCGCCTCTTCGACCTCTTGAGTACTTCTCCAAATTTAAAATATATAAATAGTTAAAAAAAAATAAAAGATTTGAGTAAAATGGCGGAGAGGGAGGGATTCGAACCCTCGGCTCTTGCGAGTCACTGGTTTTCAAGACCAGCTCCTTAAACCGCTCGGACACCTCTCCAAAATCTTTTAACAAAAAAATTCTAACACAAAAAAAATCTTATGTCAACTAGTTTTTAAAAATAAATAGTTAAACATTACAATATATGTAAAAGTTAAATTTATTTAAGATAAAATAAATAATGTAAAAAACAGATAAAAAATAGTAATATAAAAAAACAGTGCACATAAAATTAAATAAGGCAAAGGAGGTTAAAGTTTATGAAAATAAAGTACGGGCTAGTTTTTATGTTAGCTTTTTTTATTTTTTTTACACCATTTATAGGACTTTTATTTAACGATAAAATCAAGGTAGGCTCACCTGAAGATGAGGTAGATGCTACATTTAAAATGTTAGATGTATCAAAAGATGAGGTTGTTATTATAAATGAAAAAGAATATTTAAAAGGTGCGGTTTTAAGTGAAATACCTGAAAATTTACATATAGAAGCAATAAAAGCTCAAGTTATAGCAACATATACATATGCTAGTAAAATGAGAGAGAATCAAAGCAAAATATCTGACACATCATTAAAAGGTGCTGACTTTAAAGTTGACATTGAAAATGGTATTGGGTATTTAGATGAAAATGGAGCAAAAAACAAATTTAAAAATGAGTATAAAGATATAGAGTCAAGTTTAAAAAAGGCAATAAACGAATCTTATGGTAAAGTGGTTTTATATAATAATGACTTAATAATAGCGTCTTATCATACGATGAATACTGGTAAAACAGAATCGAGTGAAGTAATTTGGGGCACGCCAATAAATTATTTGGTGTCAGTAGACAGTCCTTGGGATATTAACACGCCTATGTATAAGGTAGATAAAACTATAAAGGCTGAAGAGTTAAAAGAAATGATTACACAAAAGCAGCCAGATATTATTTTAGAAGAAGATAAAAGTCAGTGGATAAAAGTTTTAGAAAACTCAGAAAGTAAAACAGCAACAAATGTTAAAATTGGAAACAAAACAATGCATGGCAAAGAAGTAAGAAGTTTACTGTCGTTAAGGTCAGTTGCTTTTGAGGTAAACTTTTTAAACGACAACTATATTTTTACAACTTATGGATTTGGTCATGGAGTTGGACTAAGTCAATATGGAGCGCATTATATGGCGCAAGAAGGTAAAAACTATTTAGAAATTTTAGAGCACTATTATAAAGAAACAGAAGTAAAGTCAATTAGTGAAATTTCAGAAAACAAAGATAACGAAAACAAAGATAACGAAAACAAGGATAACGAAAACAAGGATAACGAAAACAATTAAAAAAAGAAGATAAAATACAAAATATAGGTATTTAATTCAACAATTAAAAAACATAAAATCAAAAGATAAACATTAATTTAAAAATAATTTAAATGTTTATCTTTTTTTTTGCGTGATAATGTATTATAATTTTAGTGTTAGTATATAAGAATGTAAAGATTTTACGTTCTTTACACAGAGAGGTAAATTTTATGCAAAATAAGGTATCTATATATGTACAGGGTAAAAAGTATAATATAATAACGGATGAAAGCAAAGAATACGTTATAGGGTTATCTCATGTTTTAGATGAGAACCTACAAAAAATATTAGACTTAGGTCAAGAAGTATCTTTAACGACAGCGTTAGTGTTAAGTGGCATTAGCTCTTTAGATGATGCATATAAAGCGGATATTACTGCTAAAAATTTTAGAGAAGAAATAAAAAAGTACATAGAGAGAGAATTGAATACAGATAGAGATTTAAAAAAAGAAAAAGAAAAAAACAGGCACTTAGAGAATAAACTAGAAGATTTATCAAGGCAAATCAATAATTTAAAAAATCAAAAATAGAATATAAAGGGCTTGATATGTCACAAATAGAGATATTATTACAAACTGAAATATTAAAAGTAAAATTTTGTGTAAAAAACAGTCTTACATATAGACCAAACAGCTAGTTTGTGGTAACCTGTTATGGATAGGCAAGCTGTTTTTTAATCAGAAAATTTATTTTAAATCATACTTTAAAATTGCGAAATGTAAATTTTTATTATTTTTACTTTATATTTTAAAATAAATAGTAATGTAATGGTATAATATAAGAAACGCACATAAAGATAAAAGCAAAATAAGTACACAAGGGGATTATTGTACAGAAAAATACAATAAAAATAAATATGTCTATAAAATTTTTGAAAAAATATAAAGATGTTACTTTACCAACAAGGGCAACAAAGCAAAGCGCAGGCTTAGATATATACGCATATATAAAAGAAGGTGAAACTTTATTAAAAAAAGGCAAAATAACATTTGTTAACACAGGTCTTGCTTTAGTGTTACCAACTACAGATAGTGTTGGTTTAGTTTATGCGAGAAGTGGATTGGCTTGTAAAAATGGTATTTGTTTAGCGAACGGAACAGGAGTCATAGATAGTGACTACACAGGTGAAATTAAAATTGCTTTGATAAATCTAGGTGAAGATGATTATATAATAAAAAATGGTGATAGGGTGGCTCAACTTGTTGTTACAAAAGTATATTTGGGCGAAGTTAAAGAGGTTGACTTTATAAATGAAACTGAAAGAGGCGAAAATGGGTTTGGGTCAACAGGCATAGGTTAAATAAGGCGACTAATTTTAAAGCGAATAAAAAGCAATTAAAAGACAGGCATTATAAAAATGAAATTAATCTATGTTAATAATTTTTTTATCAAGTGTTTATGTATAAATATAAAATTTAAACGAGGAGTTAATATATGATAAAAGATTTTAGAAGCGATACAGTAACACAACCTACGGATGAAATGAAACAGTCAGTTTTTTCTTCACAAATGGGGGATGATTGTTATGACGATGACAAAACGACAAAAGATCTTGAGAGACTTGCAGCAGAAATAACAGGAAAAGAGGCAGCTCTTTATGTTATGTCTGGAGTAATGGGTAACCAATTAGCAATAATGTCAAGCACTAACCCCGGAGAAGAAGTTATTTGCGGAGAATTTTGTCATATTTTTGATAATGAGGCAGGGGGAGCAGCATTTTTATCAGGAGTAACATTAAGAACAGTAGAAAATGATGAGTATACGATTTATAGTAATGACATTAAAAGGCTAATACGCCCTGAAAATAATATTCAAAAGTCAAAAACGACTTTAGTTTGTGTAGAAAATGCCACATCTATGGGAAATGTAATAGACATTAAAATTATGAAAGAAACTTACGAAACAGCAAAAGAGTTAGGTTTAAATGTACATTTAGATGGTGCAAGAATTTTTAATGCAGCGACATATTTAGGTGTAAGTGTAAAAGAGATTGCTGAAAATGCTGACACTGCAATGTTTTGTTTATCTAAAGGTTTAGCTGCACCAATGGGGTCGATGTTAGTTGGAAGAAAAAAAACTATAGATGAGGCAAGACGATATAGAAAGATGATAGGCGGAGGCTTAAGACAAACAGGGTTTACAGCGGGATGTGGAATAATTGCAATTAATAAAATGTCTAAAAGGTTACAAGAAGATCATGATAACGCTATGTATATAGCGAAAGAGATAAGTTTATTAAAGGGTGTATCTTGTGATTTAGATAAAGTGCATATTAATATTGTTTTTGCACAATTTAACAAACAAATGTTTGATTTTGAAAAGATTGAAAAAACACTTTTAGAAAACAAGATAAAAATAACTCCATTTGAAGACCAAGGTGATGTAAGATTTGTTACAAATATTGGTACAAATAGAGAAACTTGTGAAAATTTAATAAAAATAATTAAAGAAGGTGCAATTTAAATGAATAAATTTATATTAGCGTCAAACTCTAAAAGAAGAGAAGACATTTTTAAAATGCTTACTGATGATTTTAAAGTAATAGCATCTGGAATCAAAGAAGTGTATCCTGAGAATATGAAAATAGAAGATGTGCCAGTATATGTATCAATGAAAAAAGCGCAAGATGTTTTAAAAAATAATAAAGCTGAAGCTGAAGGTAAAATAATAATAGCGGCAGATACAATTGTTATAGTAAATAGAGAAATTTTAGGCAAGCCAAAAGACAAAGACGAAGCTAGAGTTATGTTAAATAAATTAAAGTGTACAAACCATAAAGTTATTACAGGTGTTTCTATAGTTGGGATGGGTAAAACAACAACATTACAAGAAGAAACAGTAATTTACTTTGACGATATGACAGATGCAGAGGTTGAAAAATATATAGAAACAAATGACACTAGCGATATATCAGGGGGATATGCTATACAAGGGAATATGAGCGTTTTTATAAAGAAAATTTATGGTGATTATTATAATGTTGTTGGGTTACCTATAAATAAATTGAAATTTGTCTTAGAAAAACAATTTAATTGTAATTTTTTTTAAAAAATAATTGAGAATTGTTGTTGTTATAATGTATAATTAAAACAATATGTAAAAAGGGAGATCGTTATGTTTAGTTCAAAAGATATTGGTATAGATTTAGGTACAGCAAACACTTTAGTTTTTATGAAAGGAAAGGGCGTTATAATAAGAGAACCGTCTGTTGTGGCTGTAGACAAAAGGACTTCAACAGTTAGGTACGTAGGGCAAGAGGCTAAGGATGTAATAGGAAGAACACCAGGGTCTATAATAGCGGTAAGACCTTTAAAAGATGGGGTAATAGCCGACTTTGATATAACAGCTACTATGATACAAATTTTTATAAAGAAAGCATTAAATAATAAAATGTTTGCAAAACCTAGAGTAATTATATGTATACCATCAGGGGTAACAGCTGTTGAGAAAAGAGCTGTTAGGGAGGCTGCAATTAAAGCTGGAGCTAAAAAAGTATCTGTGATAGAAGAGCCGATGGCAGCGGCAATTGGTGCAGGTTTACCAGTAGCAGAGGCAAGAGGTAGCATGGTTGTTGACATAGGTGGTGGTACTACAGAGGTTGCGGTTTTGTCTTTAGGTGGAATTGTGGCGGCAAAATCAATAAGAGTGGGTGGCGATGCATTTGATGATGCTATAATAAACTTTATTAAAAGACAGTACAACCTTTTAATTGGTGAAAGAACAGCCGAAAATATAAAAATAGAAATAGGTTCAGCTTACGAATATGAAGGTGAGCAAACAGTTGATATAAAAGGTAGAGACTTAATGGATGGCTTACCTAAAAACATAACTATTTCAGCGAGAGAAATAAGAGAAGCATTAAGAGAGCCTTTATATAGCGTTGTTGAGGCAATAAAGGTAACTTTAGAAAAAACACCGCCAGAATTGTCATCAGACATTATAGACAGCGGCATTACATTGACAGGTGGTGGGGCGTTGTTAAAAGGGTTAGATAAACTTATAACATCAGAAACAGACATACAGGTACACATAGCAGACAACCCATTAGACTGCGTCGCCGAAGGTACTGGTATGGTACTTGAAAACTTAGATAAGTTAAACGAAGTTTTATTAGATGATGATAAAATGTATTAAAATAAATTAATCATATTATACTTTATATTAAAAACCATATAAAGTATAATACTATTTTATTAGGTAGGTAATATGAAGAAGTTTTTCAGCACATTTTTTGGTAAACTTGTTATAGTAGTTTGTATTATAATGTTTGGGTTTATGTTGCAAACAGCAACAACAGGAAACCTTGGTACCTATGGCTCAAGGCTTATAGGTACAATAACTGTACCCATAAATAGTGTAATTGTGACGATACAGGCTTATATTGATGAGTTTTTAGACAACTTTCAAAGAGTAGACATATTACTTGAAGATAACAAAAAGCTGAGAGATGAAGCAACTAGTCTAAAACAACAAATAATAGATTACGATAAATTAAAAAATGATAATAATAATTTAAGAGATATTTTAAGAATACAAGAAGAAAACCCTAATTTTCAAATGGTGGATACAATTGTTGTGAGCCGAGATACTACAGATAAATTTTATTCTTTTATTATAAACAAGGGAACAAAACATGGCATACAAGAGAAAAATGCAGTAATAAATAAAAATGGATTAGTGGGAATAGTTACAGATGTACAGGATAGCTTTGCTGTTGTATCTACAGTACTTGATCCAAAAATAAATATTGGAGCATATGGTTCTGCGTCTAATGATAATGGTATTTTGTCTGGAGATAATTCGTTAATTAAAGAAAAAAAGATGAAATTAAATTATATTTCAAGAAACAACACATTACAAAAAGACGATATTGTAGCGACAAGTGGTACAGGTCAAAATTTTCCTCGAGGTTTAATGGTAGGAAATATTGAAAAAGTTTACCTAGAAAATGATGGGTTGTCTATGACGGCTGTTGTAATACCGTCGGTAGATGTTGAAACTGTTACTCAAGTACAGGTTATAGTAGGTTTTTAAGGGGTTGACTTATGTCGTATAGGACAAAAAACAATGTAGTTAGATGGTTTGTTTATATTTTACTAATAACAATTTTTTATAGTATACAGACTACACCTAATTTTTTAGAAATAAATGGAGTAAGAGCAAATTTCATAATATCACTTGGCTTTTTTTTAGGAGTTAGCAGAGGTTACTACGACACAATTTTCCTAGGTGCTCTAGTAGGTATGTTTTCAGATTTTAATGGGCATAATATTATGGGGTTTAGCAGTTTACTTTTGATGTTGTTATATTTTATATCGGTTTATATACAAAATAAATATCTTAAAAACAAATTTTTTAATATATACTTATTATTTATAGCTATTTTTTCGATATACCATTTTGTAAGTTTATTTTTTTATTACTTTATATGGTATCAAACATCGATTGGACTATTTTTATTTGACAATTTGATTTATTTTATATATACATTGGTGGCATCATTTATTATGTATAGGCTATCATTAAAAGTGGACAAGCGTTTTAAAAGAGAGGAGGGGTTAGATGTTTAAATCTAAGGTTGATAGGGTTTATATTTCTTGTTTTTTACTTGTTGTTATTGTTTGTGGTTTTTTTTTAAGACTAGTACAATTTCAGGTAGTAGAGGCAGATCATTATAAAGATATAGCGAGAAAAAGTTTAGCTTATACCAATAAAATAGAGCCTACAAGGGGAGGCATTTTAGATAGAAATGGGGAATATTTAGCGACTAGTAGGATGAGTTTTAATATTGAACTTAATAGAGCATTTTTACCGAAAAGTAAAGATGAAGAAATAATTTTAAACTTATCTAATACTTTAAGTAAGTATAATACCCCGTGGATAGATAATTTATATATAGATATAGTAAATGGAGAGTTTCAATTTACAGAAGACAAAGAAGATAATATAGAGAAAATAAAAAGAAATTTAAAGCTAAACACCTATGCAACAGCGGAAAATGTAATGATAAAACTAATTGAAGATTATGATTTACAAGAGTACACTAAA
Organism: Oscillospiraceae bacterium; assembly: GCA_051658665.1. Classification (GTDB taxonomy): domain Bacteria; phylum Bacillota; class Clostridia; order Oscillospirales; family Ruminococcaceae; genus JBOFNA01. The sequence continues at coordinate 22,226 of JBOFNA010000031.1, read as the reverse complement.
GAGCAACAAAGAACTTTAGCAGGTGTAAAATATGAAATGAAACAAAAACAATTTTCAAATGCAACACCTTATATTTTTGCTGAGGATATATCCTTAGAGTTGGTAACTTTTATAAAAGAAAATAGCTTTGACCTAAAAGGTGTTGAAATAGCAGTTATACCAGTAAGACATTACACAGATAGCACTTTAGCATCCCACGTAATGGGTACAATAGGACCTATTACAGCAGAAGATTTTGATCAATTGAAAACTAAAGGTTACGGATATAACGATATTGTGGGCATCTATGGTATTGAAAAGCTTTTTGAGGATACTTTAAGAGGTGAAAGTGGAGCAAAAGAGGTATTAAGAAACGACTCAGGTGATATTATAGATGTTGCAGTGACAAAAGACCCAGTACCTGGAGATAGCGTTGTTTTAACTATAGATAAAAATTTACAAAAAACAACTGAAAAACTTTTAGAAAAATATATTAAAAAATTTAACGCAGAAAGAAAATTAGGCGACGGAGGAGATGCGTCGTCAGGAGCGGTTGCAGTTATCAACACAAAAACAGGCGAAATTTTATCATTGGTGTCTTATCCGAACTATGATATTAATTTATATAAAGAAAACTATGGTTCGTTATTAAAAGATGAAAACAAACCTCTTTTTAATAGAGCTTTGCAAGGGACTTATAATCCTGGTTCAATATACAAACCTGTTATGGTGGCAGTGGGACAAAAAAGTGGAGTCATATCAAATAATTACACTGTAAATTGCAAACAAGTTTACGATAGGTTTTCAGGTTATAGACCAAGATGTTTAGGTTACCATGGAAATATAAGTGTTTACAATGCTATGGCTGTTTCTTGTAACATTTTCTTTTACGAAATTGGATATTTGTCTGGTATTGAAATAATAAACGAAATATCTAATAAATTAGGTGCTGGGGTAAGTACAGGTATTGAGTTAACAGAAAATATTGGGCAGATATCATCTCCAAAATTAAGAGAAAAACGCGGACAAAAATGGTACCCAGGAGATGTAGTGCAAGCAGCGATAGGACAAAGTGATACAATGCTAACACCTTTACAAATGGCTGTTTACACAGCGGCTATTGCAAATAAAGGGGTTAGAAATAAAGCGACGATTGTTAAAGATATAATAGACTATAAAGGTGATGTAGTACAAAAGCAAAAACCAATTGAGATTTTAGACACATTTGAAGGCGAAAATGTAGATTTTGAGATAATTAAAAAGTCTATGTTACAGACAACTCTTACAGGGTCAGGACGTTTAGCATTTGGAAACTACCCTTTTCAGGTGGGTACAAAAACAGGGACACCACAGGCACCGTCTGGTTCAAACAATGGTTCATTTATAGCGTTTGGTCCATACGATGACCCAGAGATAGCAGTTGCAGCTATAGTTGAGCACGGTGGAGAAGGGTATTATGTGTCTCCAATGGTAAGAGAGATTTTTGATGCTTATTTTTTTGACAAGCATATATTAGAATAGTTTGACTTTATAATAATTTATATGTTAGTATATAAGGAGGATTATACATGGGTAAAATTACTACTGTTTTTAGTGGTAAAGGAGGTGTTGGGAAAAGCACCTTTACGACTCTTTTGGCTGGCAGACTTTGCAAAAAAGGGTATAAAGTTTTACTTTTAGAGATAGACGAAATATCTTCTTCTTTGGACCTTAAATTAGGCTGTGAAGATTATATTGTTTATAATATAAATGATGTTTTAAACGGTAAATGCAGACCATACGATGCGGTTGTACAAAGCAAAATTTATAAGAATGTATACTTTATATCTTGTTTAGGCGGAGTTAAAAATTTTGATTTAAAAAAATTCAAGGGTTTTTTAGATGGGATATCAGAATTTTTCAATCATATTATTATAGATTTCAATTTAAACATGATAAGCGATTTATTACCATACGTAGACGATGCGATAGCGATTGTTAATACAGATCCAGTGACAGTTAAAAACACATCGTACTTAACAGGTAAAATTGATGATGAGTGTATAAAAAAAATGTCTTTTGTAATAAATGATTTAAATTTAATAACATTTAAAAATGGTTACTTTGATTACATAGATGAAATAATAGATGATTTAAATATAAGGCTTTTGGGTATAGTAAAAAGCGATAAAACATTAAAACAAGGACTTTATAAAGACGTTAAGATATCGCAAGAAACATTTGAAATATATGATGCAATTTGTGACAGATTTTTAGGTAAATATAGACCTTTAATAATAAGATAGAAAGGCTTTAGATGTTATGAATATAGCAATGTTGGCACATGATGGTAAAAAAGAGTTAATGATACATTTTTGCTCTGCTTACAGAGGCACATTATCAAAACATACAATTTGTGCAACAAGCAGGACAGGCAAAATAATATCTGATTCAACAGGTATAATAATAGAAAAGTGTTTAAGTGCTGAGTTGGGTGGAGAAGAGCAGATTTGTTCAAAGATTTCTTGTAATGAAATAGATTTAGTTTTCTTTTTTAGAGAACCATCGCAATCATTTTTTGCGAGAGAATCTGAAATTGAAATATTAAGGCTTTGCGATGCACACAACGTACCTGTAGCTACTAATATAGCCACAGGAGAAGCGTTAATACACAGTTTAGAGCGTGGAGATTTAGACTGGCGAAATATTTTAAAAATATAAATAAAACCTCGCCTTTAAAAGGTGAGGTTTTAATACATAAAAATAAAAGGTTGGAGGAGTTTTATGTCAAAGCAAATAAAAGCACCTAGAGGAACACAAGACATTTCAATGAAAGATATAGAAAAGATATATTACGTAGAAAAGATGTTTTTAGATATTTGTAAAAACTATGGGTTTAAAGAGTTAAGGACACCAACTTTTGAGTATACAGAGCTTTATTTACGAGGAGTAGGAGATACTACAGATGTGGTGTCAAAAGAGATGTATACATTTTTAGATAAAAGCGATAGATCTATTACATTAAAGCCAGAAGGCACAGCTGGTGTAATAAGGTCTCTTCTAGAGACTGGTGTTATTAACGATGGGTTACCAGTTAAAGTGTGCTATAGCACACCTTGCTTTAGGTATGACAAGCCTCAAGCGGGAAGATTAAGAGAGTTTCATCAATTTGGGGTTGAGATTGTAGGTAGTGGAGATGCATCTAGTGATGTACAAGTTATAAAAATTGCATATGACTATTTAAAAAAATTAGATATAAAAGATATTAAATTAGAAATAAATTCAATTGGTTGTCCAAAATGCAGACCTAAATATAATGAAGAGATGTTAAATTTTTTAAATAGTCAAAAAGAGCATTTATGTAATACTTGTAACGAGAGGCTAGAGAAAAACCCTATGAGGGTTTTAGATTGTAAAGAAGAAGGTTGTAAAGAGATAACAAAGAATGCACCTAAAACAACAGATAATTTATGTATAGACTGTGATACACACTTTAATGATTTGAAAAAAAAGTTAGATATTTTAGATGTAAAATATAAAATAAACTCTAAAATAGTAAGGGGCCTTGATTACTATACGAAAACAGTGTTTGAGTTTACTAGTGAATCTTTGGGGTCACAAAGCACAGTATGTGGTGGTGGCAGGTATGACGGACTGGTGACTGTGTTAGGTGGAAAAGATACACCTTCAGTAGGGTTTGCCATGGGTGTAGAAAGACTACTTATTATACTGGAGAACCAAGGTAAAGACATTGTTGAAGTAAAGACTCCAGACCTTTACATAGTAAATGTGGGGGTTGATGTTGTTAACTTTTGCTATAGTTTAGCTGACGATTTAAGACAAAAAGATTTATGGGTAGAAACAGATTTAATGGGGCGTAGTTTAAAATCTCAAATGAAATATGCAGATAAAATTAAAGCTAAATTTACTATTGTTATTGGTGAAGAAGAAATTACTAGTAAAAAAGTTAAATTAAAGAACATGGAAGATGGCAGCACTTTAGAGTTAGATATAAAGATGTTATTTGAAAATATAAAGGTAGGTTAGTTAAATGGATGTAATGGATAATTTAAAAAGAACAAATTACTGTAATGATTTGAGAGTAGAAGATGAAAACAAAGAGGTTGTAGTAACAGGGTTTACCCAAAAAGCTAGAGATTTAGGCAACTTAATTTTTATAGATTTAAGAGATAGAACAGGCATCTTACAACTTGCATTTGATGATACAACTGAAAAAAGCATATTTGAAAAAGCCTCTAAAGTTAGAAGTGAGTTTATTTTAATGGCAAAAGGTAAAGTTAGAAAAAGGTCATCTATAAATAAAGAGATAGCAACAGGTGATATTGAGATATATGTAACAGAGTTAAAAATATTATCAATAGCAGAAACACCGCCATTTGAGATAAATGATAATAACAATGTAAATGATGACTTAAGATTAAAATATAGATATTTAGATTTAAGAAGAGGAGAAATGCAAAGTTCTTTGATAATGCGTCATAAAATAGCAAAGGTTACAAGAGACTATTTTGATGAAAATAATTTTATAGAAATAGAAACGCCTACATTTATAAAGTCCACGCCAGAAGGTGCACGTGATTTTGTTGTTCCGTCAAGGGTAAACCCTGGCAAGTTTTTTGCATTGCCTCAATCACCACAGTTATATAAGCAACTTTTAATGGTTGCAGGGTTTGATAGGTATATGCAGCTGGCAAGGTGTTATAGAGATGAAGACTTGAGAGCGGATAGACAACCAGAGTTTACACAAATTGATTTAGAAATGAGCTATGTAACAGAAGAAGATGTAATGGAAATAAATGAGAGGTTTATGAAGTTTTTATTTAAAAAAGTTTTAGATAAAGATATAAAAACACCATTTAAAAAAATAAGTTATAATGAAGCAATGGAAAATTACGGGAGTGATAAACCTGACACAAGGTTTGATTTAAAACTTATAAATTTAAGTGATGGTTTAAAAAATACAGAGTTTAAAGTATTTAGAGAAGCAATTGAAAATGGCGGTAGTGTAATGGCTATTAATGCAAAATCTTTAAATGATAAAATTACTCGTAAAGAGATAGATAAACTAACAGAAACTGTTAAGCTTTTTAAAGGAAAAGGGTTGGCGTTTTTAAAGATGGGTGCTGAAAATGAAACATCTAGTTATGAAAAGTTTTTAACAGATGACGAAAAAGAGTATATAAGAAAAGCAACAAAAGCAACAACTGGGGATACAATTTTAATTGTTGCAGACACTGAAAATAGTGTTGTGTATGACGCATTAGGTTCATTAAGGTTAAAAATAGCAACAAAATATTGCTTATATAATAAAGATGACTTTGATTTTCTATGGGTAATTGACTTTCCTATGTTTGAGTATGATAAAGAAGATAAAAGATATTATGCAAAACATCATCCATTTACATCACCAAAAGATGAATGTTTATCAATGTTAGACGAAGAAAACAAAGAAAACATTAAAGCAAAGGCTTATGACTTAGTTTTAAATGGTACAGAAATAGGTGGCGGGTCAATAAGAATAACAAATTATGAGTTACAACAAAAAGTTTTTAAAACACTAGGCTTAACAGAAGAAGAAATAACTGAAAAATTCAAGTTTTTATTAGATGCTTTTAAATACGGTGTACCTCCACATGGTGGTATGGCCTATGGTTTTGATAGACTTGTTATGTTATGTCAAGGAAAAACATCGATAAGAGATGTAATAGCCTTTCCAAAGACGCAAAATGCTAATGAGTCAATGACAGATTGCCCATCAACTATAGATGATGGGCAATTAGACGAATTACAGATATGTTTAAATTTAAAAAAGTAAATTTGATATTTTAATTTTTTATAAATTTATTAATAAGTATTATAGCAAAAAAAAAGAGGTTAAACCTCTTTTTTTTTGCTATAAAATAATTTATTTTATATTTAAAACAAGCTCATTTGGTATACAAATTGCACTTTGTTTTTTATTTCCAATAAAACCTGCTTTTTCACAAATTTTATCTGGACAAGATACATCAACAAACCTAATTTTATTTTCTCTAATTTCTAAAGACCCAGGGATACCGTAATCATCATTTAAAAATATTTTTTGGTCTTTTGTGTTTTTGGTAAGGTTAATATCCATAATTATTTCATTATTTTTAATTAAAACTGCAATATTATCGCTACCATCATTAGACGGTTTTACAAAAGCAACCCAGGATAAGAGGGAAAGAACTAGAATAAAAGCTACAATTATAAAGGTTATCTTGTTTGTTTTGCTCATAAATATCTCCTAGATAAGCGTTTAATTTACGGCATATATATCAACAAGGTTTTTACCGAATAATTTGCTTTCAAGATATGAGTCAAAAAACAAATCAATATCAACATTAGTTGTTCTAGTAAAACCACCAGTATCAGCAGCTACTGCGTATCCGTATAAGAAGCTGCCATCAGACGACTTAATATAAAGCTTTGTACCGTAAGGTATTATTTTAGGGTTGACTGCAACATGACCTACTTTAGCTGGCATGCCACTTGCTGTTTTAGCACCAGGCTTTGCACTATATGCAGTTGATACAGCATTTTTTTTAATTAAGGTTAATTTACCATTAAAGTTAATAGGTGAGATGACTTTACTTTTATCGCCAGTTAAAACTTTTTTGGGTATAGGATTTCTAACAAGTTTGTTAGAAATTAGAGAGGTTTCTACAACTTGACCGTCAATAACTTTATCTCTATATAAAGAAACAGATTTTCCTTTAGAGCCCTCAGATATTGTTTTGGTAGCATTTTGTTTTAGAAGAGGTGTATACTCGACACTTACAGACGGGTCAATATAAACAGCGTCTTCTCTCTCAACATAACTTACCCTATTTATATTTACTTGTAAGTCTTTTTCTATTATAGTATTTAAGTCTAATGAAACAATATCATTTTGACCTACATTTATATTGTTGTTAGCTAACAAATTTTCTAATGTAGAACCTACATCATATAAACTGTAAGTTTGATTGTCAACGAAAATGTCAACTTTTTTACTTCTTTCAATATCAACACTTGATATATTTAAAAAGGTTTCATTATAATCAATTTTATCATATTTATTATAAGAGATGTTACCAGTTTGTAAAATATCACCTACATTTTTAGATGTAGATAAAACAATTTTTTTATCACCTTCGTCATCTACTAATACAATATTAAGTGTGTTAGTAATTATTATTACAGATAAAATGAAAGACACCATTAAAGTAGTAAGGATAATATTTTTGCTTTTATCGTGTAAAAATTTTTCTTTTAATAAATTTAGTTTATTTATAATATTAATAAATACACAACCTTTCTATGCTTTTATAGGCATAAGTATATTATATGAAATAAAATAGTTTTGTCAATGTGAAAATATCGAGAAATTTGAGCGTATATAGGTTTTATAATTATTATGCACTAAAAAAAACGAAGTATTCACAACAATACTCGAGATATATCTTTTATACTTTAAAATAATAGATATATCTCATTTGCTTTATATAATAAAATATGCATTCACATAAAAAAAGGTTAATTATTATGTTTTTGCATGACTCTTATTTTGTAAAATAATGGGACAATATTACAAAATAAGAGTTTTAAGCACTTTTGATATTAACATTATCTTTTAATTCAGAATTTAAAATTTTTTTAAATTCTATGGTAAATAGCAATATTGTGCAAAGTGCTGTTATAATATCGGCAATTGGAGCAGATATAAATACACCAACAACACCAAAAGACCTAGATAATATAAGGACTAAGGGTATAAGTAAAACAAGTTTTCTTAAAGATGCTAAAAAAATCGAAACAGCGGCTTTTCCAAGAGAAATGAAAGATTGTTGTAGACAAATTTGTGCACCCATAGCAAAAAGACCAAATAAATAAAGTTTAGTAGAGGGGACCGTAGCATCTATAAGTTCTTGAGAGTTTGTAAATAAACCAATTAAAAATTGTGGGTTTATTTGGATAAGCAACCAAAATAAACTAGAGAGTCCTAAGCAAACAATTAAAGATTTTTTAATTGTTTCTTTTACTCTATCGAGTCTTTTAGCACCATAGTTATAACTTATAATAGGTTGAGCACCTAGCATAAACCCAAGTAATGGCATCAATATAAACTGAGATAAAGATCCGATGATAGTCATTGACCCTACATATATGTCACCACCAACATTACTTAAAGTACTGTTTAAAACAACATATAAGATACTTTCAGTAACTTGCATAAGAAAAGGAGAAATACCTAAAAGAAGAACTCTTTTTGTATGTATATTTTTACAAGAAATATTTTCTTTTTTTATTTTTATAGTTGGTTTTTTACTGAACAAAAATTTTAAAACCCACATTGCTGAAATAAATTGAGATATTAAGGTTGCTAAAGCAGCACCTTTTACACCTAAACCAAATTGAAAAATAAAAATAGGGTCTAAAATAATATTAGTTATAGCTCCAATTAAAACAGTTGTCATACCAATTTTTGCAAAGCCCTGTGCATTAATAAATGCATTCATACCAAGACTAATCTGAACAAAAACAGTACCTAATAGATATATAGATAAATAATCGTTGGCATAATTAAAAGTACTGTCGCTAGCTCCAAACATTCTAAGCATAGGCTCTTTGAATAAAAATGTAATTATTGTAAGAGAAATACCTATAACAATCATTAAAGTAAAACAGTTACCTAAAATTTTTTCGGCATCTTCATTTTTTTTCTCGCCTAATTTAATAGATAAAATTGGTGCACCACCAAACCCTATTAAAACTGCAAAAGCAGATATTAAAATAAGAATAGGAAAACAAATACCAACACCAGTTAAGGCTAAAGCACCATCTATTTCCATATTACCAATATAAATTCTATCCACAATATTGTAAAGTGCATTTACAAGTTGCGCAGTAATTGCAGGTATAGATAGAGATAAAAGTAATTTAAATATGCTATCATTTTCAAAATCAATTTTTTTATGGTGCATAAAAGACTCCCAACTATTAGTGTTTTATTAAATGAAAAAAGTTAAATATATTTTGAAATAAAAAAATTATACTTTATAGTATCTTTGATGTTATCGAGGATTATATAAATAAGTATAAATTTAGATATAGGTTATATAAAAATATTTTTATGTAATTTTATAGTAAAACAAAAGTATTTAAATAAATACTTTTGTTTTACTGAATTTTACTATAAAATTAAAAAGGTGTATAAATTAAACTAACTCTTCAATTTTGATAGATTTTATTAAAATGTTTTCAAGAGGCTTACTTTCTGTATTAACAGGAAGACTAGCAATTTTATCTAAAACATCAAAGCCTTCATAAAGTTGACCGAAAACAGTATGTTTACCATCTAACCAAGGTGCACCACCTTTTTCTTTGTAAGCTTCAATGGTTTCTTTAGGGTAATTAAAATCCTCCATTTGGACAAGCAACTCTTCTTCAACCTTTTTAGCTTGAACAATAAAAAATTGGCTACCGTTTGTATTTGGACCAGAGTTTGCCATTGCTAAAGCACCGACATAGTGTAAAGTGTCTCTTTCGAACTCATCTTCGAAAGGTTGCCCCCAAATACTTTGGCCACCAGTACCAGTGCCAGTTGGGTCGCCACCTTGAATCATAAAGTCCTCAATGACTCTGTGGAAAGACAAATCATTATAATAGCCTTGTTCTGCCAAAGTTGTAAAATTTTCTACAGCTTTAGGTGCGACGTCTTTTAAAAGTTTAAATTGCATGTCACCTAAAGTTGTAGACATTGTAATTGTTACATCACCACTTTTAGGAGGGTCAAATTGAGCAACAGTTTTAGGGTTAGAGTCAATGTCTTTATTATAGCAACCGGTTAAAATTATCATTAGAGAAAAAGCCAAAGAAAATATTTTTAGTTTCATAGTTAAATAAACCTTCCTTTTTTAAATTACATATTAAGTTTTGAAGACAATAAATATTATATAATATTTATATAGTGTAAAAAGTTAAATTTTTATTAATGAATATAGTAAAAGTCCTAAAAAAGAAGATATAATAATTATTAATATAGGATTTAGCTTTTTAATTTTATTGACAATTATTATTATAAACAAAATTAAAAAGAAAATATAGTTAATTTTTTCATCATAAAAAATATTACCTATAAAGATAGATAAAAAAGATGAAAAGATCAAACCTGTAACAAGGGCTTTTAAATTTTTGATAATATTTTTAAAATATATATTTTTATAAAGTCTATCTAAATTTTTTGATATTAAGATTACAATGATAAAAGATGGTAAAACAACGCCTAAAGTTGCCAAAAAAGATCCAATAAAACCAAATAAATTATAACCAATAAAAGTTGAAATATTAACTGCAAAAACACCAGGAGTTGATTCGGAAATAGCTATAAAATCAACTAATGTTGAAAAGTCTAGCCAATTTTTTTTGTTAACGATATCTATAATAAATGGAATCATAGCATAACCACCACCAAAAGTAAAAAGGCCTATTGAAAAAAAAGTTATAAAAAGAGTGTACAATTAAATACCGTCCTTTTTAATTTTAATACTTATATAAATATAGTTTATTGAGATACCTATAATCATTATAAAAGCAACATTTATATTTAAAATAAAAGATAAAAAAACAGATAGCAAAAAAACAAAGTTTCGATAATGATTTTTTTCTGCCTTTTTGAAAAATTTTAAAAATGCTGAAAAAATAAGAAAAACAACGCCTGATTTAACACCTTTTAAAGCTTTTTCAATGAAAGATATTGATATAAATTCATTATAAAAAACAGATATTATTAAAATAATAATAAAAGATGGTAAAACAACACCCAAAGTTGCCCAAAAAGAGCCAAAAACCCCCTTTATTTTATAACCTATAAACGTCGCCGAATTTACAGCTAAAGGTCCAGGGGTTGCCTCTGAAATGACTACCATATTAAGCATATCGTCTTGGCTTATCCATTTTTTATTTATGCAAAATTCATTTTCCATTATGGGTATCATAGATATACCTCCACCAAAGGTGAAAAGTCCAATTTTAAAAAAACTTAAAAAAAGTTCAATATAAATATTTATAAAAACACATCCTTTATAGACCTAGAACAATGAAGATACCGTAACATAAGACAGACAAAACTCCTAAAAATATTAATACAAATGAAGATTTTAATTTTGTGACTTTAGATTGTCTAATCTTCAAAGTGAAAAAAACTAAAATTGTACTAATTAAATTTAGAATAATCAAAGATTTACTGCCTTTAGATATAATATAAATATTATCATTTGATAAAAAGTCGGAAAAAGCTAAAATAGTTAGATTAAAAAGATTACTGCCAACAATATTGCCGACAACAGCATTATAATTGCCTATCTTACAAAGTTGAAAAGAAGAAACAAGTTCAGGTAAACTAGTAGCAACGCCTAAAAGCAAAGCACCAGCTACAGAGGCATCGAGGTTTAAGTTAGCAGCAATTATATCGCTTGAGTAAGTTAAAGCAAGGCTTGAAATAATTATCCCTAAACTTAAAATAAAAAACATAACATATATTTTGTTAACAGATATCTTAAGTTCTTTTTCAGTCAAGGGTCCGCTATCGCATTTGCAATCATCAGAACTTATGGCCTTTAAAACTAAGATGTAAAGAAAAATAATAATTAAAGACTTAATATTTATAGATGAAAAAGTTATATTAGGAAAAACAGATAAAATAACAGTTAATAGAAAAACCATTAAAATACTGAGGCTATGTGTTTTAGAGATTTTAGATAAAATAAACTTTTTGTTTAAGAATATAAAAACACAACCTAAAATAGTTAAATTGAAAATATTACTACCAAAAATATTACCAATAACAAGACTTGGGTTTTTGATAATTTTAATAGCCGATATACTTGTAAAAAGTTCAGGTAAACTAGTGGCGGCAGCCAACATTACACCACCTATAAAGGCACCAGATAAATTAGTTTTTTTATCTAAAAGGTCAACGTAATTTGCAATTTTTATAGATAAAAAAACAACTACTAAAACCAATAAAGCGTATAAAAGATATATTTGCATTCAACTCTCCTAAAATATTTTAATTAATTAATATTATAACTAAATAATTATAATATATAATAATTATTTTTTCAATAACATTATATAAAGTATAAAAGCATTAAAAGTACAACTCCAGGAGTACCCAAAATTGTAGACACAGCAGCTGTGAAAAAGTTTATATTTAAATTTAAATTTAAATAAGAAGAAAAAAATGAAACTAAAAATAATGAAGAAAGGCCAAACAAGCTATTTTTAAAAGCTGTTTGATAAGGTTTTTGGCTATTTGATAATAAAATTATTACAATGAAAAAAACAAATGAAAATAAAATAATAAAAAACAATAAATCTATGTCCATAAAAATCACCTCTTAATAATGGTATTATTTAATGTGTTTATATATTCTTAATCTATTGATTTAAAATAAAATTAATGATATAATCTAAAAATCTAAAAATTTAAGTGTTAAAGTATACTTTAATTATTTTAAAACTTAATGCAAAAGATAATTTCAAAATATTTCAAAAACAAAAAAATACTTTAAGTATAAATATACTAAAAATAGAAAAAACAAAAAACAGCTATTTTAGAGACTTAAAAAAACAAAAAAAATTACATTATGTTAAATAAATAAAAGTCAATATAAAATTAATAAAAAAATAAATTTTGTTACAAAGAACATAAAAAAGCATTAAAATTATTTATAATATAGTCAAATTGACAAAAGAGTTTTATCTATATTAAAAAAGTTGAAATGTTGAAAATTAAGTTAATAATTTTAAAATTATGTTGAAAACTAAGTTTAAGGTGTTAAAAGAAATGACAAAATATGAAGTTTTCAACATAGTTATTGTTGAAAGAGTTTAAAACAAAGCCTTTTAAATAACCATTTTTTAAGCTAATAATAAAAATGGGAAAAACATTCAACAAAAAAAGGAGAAAAATTAGTGTGAAACATATAAAAAAGATATTAGAAAAAAACAATGTTAAAAGTTATGGTTTTACAAATTTTTCTTTAAAAGATATAGCTTTTATTACTAGGAAAAATGACATGTTAGAAAGCGATCTTAAAAGCGTTATAGTTATGAGTTTTCCGTATTATTCTAAAAAAATAACTAATGGTAATATTTCAATATATGCTAGGGTAGAAGATTACCATAAAGTGGTAAAAAAAATATTAGACCCTGTTGTGAAAAATTTAAATAAAAGTTTTTATGGACATAGGTTTTTAATATTTATAGATTCGTCGCCAATAAGTGAGGTTGATTTTGCTATAAAAGCTGGGTTAGGGGTAAAAGGGAAAAACAACCTTTTAATAACGAAAGATTATGGAAGTTATGTTTTTTTAGCAAGTATAATAACTACACTTAAGCTAAAAGAGAGTAAGCCAAATTACGACCCTTGTATAAGTTGCGATTTATGTATAAAGAAATGTCCAGGTGATGCAATAAAAAACAACAAAGTTGTAAAAGAAAAATGCTTATCTCATATAACTCAAAAAAAAGGTGTTTTAAGTGAAGAAGAAGAAAACTTAATAAAAGTTAATAAAACTCTTTGGGGATGTGACATTTGTCAAGAAGTATGCCCGCATAATAAAATAGTTGAAGATAGCTATATTAAAGGGTTTTTAGATAATATAATAAACAATTTAGATTATGATAATGTAGATGAAACATATAAAAAAAGAGCTTACGGATTTAGAGGTAAAAATGTTTTGATTAGAAATTTAGATATATTAAATAAAAAATGAGCAAATAAAAACAATGCTTTATAAAAAATACTAGAAAAATATTACGGTAAATGTTAAAATTAAATAATAAAGATATTCGTAATAGAGTTGAGGGGATTATTTATGAAACTTATTTTTGCTATAATTAATAAAGATGATAGTCACAGAGTACAAGGCATTTTAACAAAGTCAGGGTTTTCAGTTACAAAATTGGCAACAACGGGTGGGTTTTTACTTGCAGGAAACAGTACATTTATTATAGGTACAGATGATGAAAAAGTTGGAGAAGTATTGAGTATAATAAAAGAAAACTCTAAAAAAAGAACAGAACAAATACCCGCTTCATCTACTTTTGGGGTAGGGGTGACAGCGACTCAGAATGTAGATATAACAGTTGGAGGAGCAACAATTTTTGTTACAGATGTAGATAGATTTGAGAAGTATTAAAATGCAAGAAAATTTGGACAAACATATAAATAAAAAAGAGGTGTTTTCAAATTATGCGCTCGCCACAAATTTATGTAGCGGGCGTTTGTCACATAGTTTAATTTTAAATGGGCAAAATACAGATGTTATTGAAAACATAGCTTTAAAAGTTTCAGCTTACTTACTTTGTAAAAACGATGGTTGCTTTACATGCAATAATTGTGAAAATGTTTTAAAATCAAACCATCCAGATGTTTTTTTAATAGAAAAAGATATAAATAAAACAGAAATAACTATAGATAAAATAAGACAAATGAAAAAAACTGTAAATCTCTTACCTATGAGTTCTAAGGGTAAAGTTTATATTATAAAAAATGCTGACCAGCTAAATGTAAATAGTCAGAATGCATTATTAAAAGTTTTAGAAGAGCCGTGCGATGATATATATTTTATTTTGACAACATCGAAAATTAATGTTATTTTAGAAACAGTTATATCTAGATGTAGCGTTTATGATATAGAAGACGAAAACTACATGTTAGAGAGTAAAAACTTTGATGAATTTATGATTGATATATTAAAAAATGTAGACGAAGAAGTTAGATGTGATATATATAAATGTATATATAATAGCTTTATATATATATTAAAGAAAGATTATAATAATCTTTTAAGTTCATTAACTAGTATTTATATGCAAAAAAATAAAGAATATATTAAAATGTCTTTAACTGTACTTAAAGTTATGTTAAAATCTATACTGAAAACTTTGATTAATAACTTTTTGTTACCTGATGATATAAAGGTTGCTGCAGATTGTAAAAATGAAGATAAATTTAAATATATAGAAATATACAATATTTTATTAAATGAAGAAGAAAGTTTGTTAACCAATGTAAATCTTGGGTTAAGTTCAACTAATTTATTTATTTCAATAAAATGTGTATTGGAGGCATAAATGGAACAGGTTGTAGGAGTTAGGTTTAAGACGGGTGGTAAAGTTTATTATTTTAGACCACTTGATTTTAAAATAGATATTGGAGATAAGGTTATTGTTGAAACCTCGCTAGGGGTAGAGTGTGGTAATGTTGTTTTGGTAGATAAAAAGGTTGAAGAAGAAAGCCTTGTAAAGCCTTTAAAAAACATATTAAGAGTTGCTGACTATAAAGATTTGAAAACTTTAGAAGAGAAAAAATTAAAAGAAAAACAGGCTGAACCAATATTTAACAAAAAAGTTAGTGAGCATAAACTAAAGATGAAGCTAATGGGAGTTGAATATGCTTTTGATGGGTCAAAAGTTATTTTTTCATTTACTTCTGAAGGCAGAGTAGACTTTAGAGAACTTGTAAAGTCGTTTGCTAATATTTTTAAAACCAGAATAGAGTTAAAACAAATTGGCGTAAGAGATGAGGCTAAAATCATAGGTGGTCTAGGCATTTGCGGCAAAACATTTTGTTGTAAAACATTTTTAAGTGATTTTCATCCTGTGTCCATAAAAATGGCTAAAGACCAAAATTTATCATTAAACCCTGTAAAAATATCTGGTACATGTGGACGTTTAATGTGTTGCCTTAAATATGAGCAGTCGGTTTATGAAGAACTTTTAAAAATAACACCTAAAGTTGGAGCCATTATAAAAACCGATGAGGGAAAAGGCGTAGTTATAGATGTTGATATTTTAAAAGGAAAGTTAAAAGTAAAATTGGATGATAAAGATATTGTTTCACCTAAGTTTTTTAATAAAGATGAAATTACAGTTATAAAAGACGGACAAATTGAATTGGACAAAAAAGAAATAGAAAGATTCAAGAATATTGAAAAATAAATATATTTATGTTATTAGGTAAATATAATTGTAATAGGTATGTATTTTAAAATTTAGGTAATTATTTATATCCTAGTTAAATAAATAGTATATAAATATTATTTAATTAATTGGCATATTATTAGGATATATTGATAATTTAAATAGTTAAAGTTACAAAAAGATGTTAAAAAATCAAGTTATTGTATTATATTGAAGAGTCAAGACAATAATAAGCTGAGCAGTAGTTTTGTTAGGGTATAGTCAATTTTAAAATTTGGTAAAAAAATTTCAAAAATGTATTGAAATGTTAAAAAAAATATGGTAACATTCAATTAACACTTTAAGGAGGTGTAAATTATGTCACATTTAATTTCTGACGTATGTATAAGCTGTGGTTCTTGTGCAGCTGAGTGTCCTGTGGACGCTATAACAGCTGGAGATACACAATACATTATAGATCCAAATATTTGTATAGATTGTAGTGCTTGTGTAGCTGTTTGCCCAGTAGATGCTATATCACAAGCGTAACTTGTATAAAAAAATATAAAAATAAACATTTGGCTATTATAGCCAAATGTTTATTTTGTAATATAGATAAATTAGATAAAAGTCAAATAAAAATAAGGGTTATTATTATGAGTGAAAATTATGAAAAGTTAAATATTGGAGAAAAAATAAACATTTTCGTTTCTGAAGAACATAAATTTGGTACAGATGCATTTATTTTAGCCAGTTTTGCTAAGGTGAAATATAAAGATACTGTTTGTGATTTAGGTACTGGGTGTGGCATAATTCCATTTATAATTGCAAATAAATATAAACCAAATAAAATTATTGGCGTTGATATACAAAAAAAAGCAATAGAACAATTTGAAAAAAGCATAGAAAACAGTAAGGTGGATTGTGATATTGTTCCTGTTTTAGGGGATATAAAAAATATTTCTAAAAAATTAGGTAAAGAGGTTTTTGATGTGGCGGTATGTAATCCGCCGTATAAAATTAATGAAACAGGTCTAAAAAACAAAAACTCGGCCCATGTGATAGCTAGACATGAGGTTCTTTGTGATATTTATGATATTTGTAAGACGGCTAGTGAAATTTTAAAGTTTAGTGGCAAATTTTATATTTGTCAAAGACCAGAACGTTTTTTGGATGTTATAGATGCAATGAAAAAAAATGATATTGAACCTAAAGAAGTTAGGTTTGTTTCAAAAACAGTTAAAAGTAGCCCATGGCTTTTTGTTATAGAAGGAAGAAAAAAAGCAGGTAAAAACTTTAAAATATTATCACCGTTAATAGTTTATGACGGAGATAATTATACAGACGAAATGATGGATATATATAAGTAAGAGGTTTTTATGGAAACTAAAATTTTTTTAGTAGCAACACCTATAGGTAATTTAGGGGATTTTAGTAAAAGAGCAGTTGAAACATTAAAAAATGTAGATTTTATTTTATGTGAAGATACAAGGGTTACAGTTAAGTTGTTAAATCATTTTGATATAAAAAAGCCTCTTTTAAGTTATAATATGCATACAGAGTTTGAAAAGCTTGATAACGTAATAGATAGGGTTTTAAATGGTGAAACATGTGCAATTGTGTCAGATGCGGGAATGCCTTGTATAGCCGACCCAGGTAAAGAGTTAGTTAAAAAATGTCATAGTGAAAACATTAAAATGACAGTCATTCCAGGAGCAAATGCTGCAATTGCAGCTGTAGCGATAAGTGGTTTAGACACTGATAAATTTACATTTTTAGGGTTTTTAGATAAAAACAAAAAAAAGAGGTATGAAGAAATAGAAGAGGTAAAAAATTTAAAACATAGTTTAATTTTTTATGAAACACCTCACAGAATAATAGATACAATTGAAGAGTTTTTTAATATTTTAGGTGATAGAAAGATATCTATAATTAGAGAAATATCCAAGATTTATGAAGAAATTAATTTAACAACCATAAAAGAGGCAATGTATTTATATAAAGAGAAACAGCCAAGGGGAGAGTTTGTATTAGTTGTAGAAGGACAAACCAAAAACAATGAGACTAGCTTAGAAGAGGCAGTGAAAAAAGCAGATAGTTTAACAAAAAAAGGTTATAGTGTTAAAGATGCTAGTAAAATAATAAGTATTGAAACAGGTGTAAAAAAGGTAGATATATATAAACAGTTGATATTAAAAAACAACTAATATTTAATTAAAAGGGGACATAAACTTTAAAAGGAGGTTTATGTTTTGTTTGTTTTTATACTAATAATATTATTACTTACGTTTATAAATGGTTTTACAGACGCGGTAAATGCAGTTTTGTCGACTATTACAACTAAAATTTACACAACAAAAAAAGCCGTATTAATTAGTGGGGTTTACAACTTTTTAGGTTGTATTATTTTTTGTTTATTTTTCAACAATGTAACAAAATCTATAATAGATATAGCGGGGCTTGAAGGGGTATCTGTTGAAAAGAGCTTTATTGGGTTGTCTTGTGCAATGATATCTGTTTGTATTTGGTCTTTTATAGCTTTTTTATTTGCAGTACCAACATCTGAAAGCCATGGAATAATAGCGGGTTTATGTGGAGTGTCTTTAGCTATAAATGGAGTAAATGGTTTTGACTTAAATGAGGTCATAAAAATGCTGAAAGGTCAAGTTGTATCTATTATAGTTGGATTGGTTTTAGGTTTTGTTTTTAATTTTATATTTACAAAAAAGAGAGAGATGTTTTACAATAAAATTAATATAGATAATTTTTTGAAAAACTCAATGTTTACACAATCTTTTTTACATGGAGCACAAGACGGTCAAAAGTTTTTTGCGCTTATTATTTTAGCCTTTACATCTTTAGGTTTTAAAAATGATATAAATAGAGTATATTTTATTTTGTTAATTTCACTTGTAATGACACAAGGTATTTTACTAGGTGGAAATAAAATAGTGAAAGAGGTATCAGGTTTAGCCAATTTAAATAAAAGTGGCTGGGCCGCTAGTGATTGTGCAACAATGATAGGTATATTAATATCTACATTAAAAGGTGTTCCTGTAAGCACTACATATATAAAAGTGTCTTCTGTTTTTGGAGCGGGTATATATTTAAAAACAAAAATTGATAAAAAAAGTTTTTATAAAATGGTAGTTAGTTGGGTTTTAACATTTCCGATTTGCTTTTGTTTGGCATATGTTTTATATAAAATGTCATTGAACTATATATTTAATTAGTTATTATATTTAATTTTATATTTACAATAAGCCTTAAAAATGTTATATTTAAAATAGAATATTTTACAATTAAATGAATTGTTATTATATGAATTGAAAATTTTATTATTGTTTTTTATTTTAGGAGGATAAAATGACTAGAAAAATGAAAACTATGGATGGCAACACAGCTGCAGCGCATGTTTCATATGCGTTCACAGATGTTGCTGCTATATACCCTATAACACCTTCATCACCAATGGCTGACATAACAGATGTTTGGTCTTCAGAAGGCAAAAAAAATGTTTTCTCGAAACCAGTACAAGTTGTTGAAATGCAATCTGAAGCAGGAGCGGCAGGAGCAGTACACGGGTCGTTAACAGCAGGTGCGTTAACTACAACTTATACAGCATCACAAGGTTTGTTATTGATGATACCTAATATGTATAAAATTGCAGGTGAATTATTACCTTCAGTTATAAATGTTTCTGCACGTACAATAGCTAGTCACGCATTATCTATTTTTGGTGACCATCAAGATATTTATGCGGCAAGACAAACAGGGTACGCAATGTTGTGTTCAACAAACCCGCAAGAAGCTATGGATTTAGCGGCTGTTGCACATCTTTCAACATACCCATCTAGAGTTCCTTTTGTACATTTCTTTGACGGTTTTAGAACTTCTCATGAAATTCAAAAAGTAGCACAATGGGAATATGAAGATTTAAAAGAAATGTTAGACATAGATGCAGTAGATGCTTTTAGAAAAAGATCATTAAACCCAGAACACCCAACATTAAGAGGGACCGTTCAAAATGATGATATATTCTTCCAAGCTAGAGAGTCAAGCAATAAATTTTATCAAGAAACTCCACGTATAGTTGAAGAGTATATGAGTAAAGTAAATAGTAAATTAGGTACTGAGTATGCTTTATTCAATTATTATGGAGCAAAAGATGCCGAGCATATTATAATTGCTATGGGTTCTGTAAATGATACAATAGAAGAAACAATAGATTTCTTAGCAAAACAAGGGCAAAAAATTGGTTTAGTTAAAGTTAGACTTTATAGACCTTTTTCTTCTAAACATTTAATTAATGCGATACCAGATAGTGTAAAATCAATATCTGTTTTAGATAGAACAAAAGAGCCAGGAGCAGTTGGAGAGCCGTTATACTTAGATGTTGTGGCATCATTAAAAGGCAGCAAATTTGACAAGTTACCAATTTATGGCGGTAGATATGGTCTAGCATCAAAAGACACATTACCAACACACATATCATCAGTTTATAACAATGCAAGAAGCAATAACCCTAAAACTATGTTTACATTATCAATTGTTGATGATGTTACACATTTGTCTTTAGATATAACTGATGACTTTGATTCAGCACCAGAAGGCACAACAAGTTGTAAATTTTGGGGGTTAGGGTCAGATGGTACAGTTGGTGCTAATAAAAACACAATTAAAATTATTGGTGATAAAACTGATTTAAATGTTCAAGCTTATTTTGCTTATGACTCTAAAAAATCAGGAGGTATTACAACCTCTCACTTAAGGTTTGGTAAAAGCGCAATTAAATCCACTTATTTAGTTAATAAAGCTGATTTTGTTGCATGTCATAACCCATCTTATGTAGATAAATATGATATGTTAAAAGACTTAAAAAAAGGTGGAGTTTTCTTGTTAAACTGTCCATGGGACGTTAAGGGCTTAGAAGAAAATTTACCTGGAGATACTAAGGCTTATATTGCGAACAATGATATTAAAATTTACACTATTGACGGTGTTGAAATAGCTAGACAAATTGGTTTAGGTCAAAGAATTAATACTATTTTACAATCAGCATTTTTCCAATTAACAGGTATAATTGACCCAGAGAAAGCAAAACAGTACATGAAAGATGCTGCTGAAAAATCTTACTCTAAAAAAGGCGAAAAAGTTGTAAAAATGAACTTTGACGCAATAGATAGAGGTATGGCAGATGTTGTTAAAGTAGAAGTACCAGAAAGTTGGAAAAAAGAGTCAGGCGCAATAGTTGAAGAATTGTTTGACGGAAGAGAAGAACTTAAAGGTTTTGTAAAAGACTTGGTATTACCTATTAATGCACAAAAAGGTTATGATTTACCAGTATCTGCATTTACAGGCAGAGAAGATGGTACATTTCCGCAGGGTACAGCGGCATTTGAAAAACGTGGTATTGCTATAGATGTTCCAGAATGGGACTTTGATAATTGCATACAATGCAATTTCTGTTCATATGTTTGTCCACACGGTGTAATAAGGCCTGTTGTTTTAACAGAAGAAGAAGCAAAAACTGCACCTAAAGATATGAAATTAATGGATATGACAGGAATGCCTGGATATAAATTTGGTATATCAGTATCTGCATTAGATTGTACAGGTTGTTCTTCTTGTGCACATGTTTGTCCAGGTAAAAAAGGCAATAAAGCACTTGTTATGAAACCTTTAGATACACAAATGGCAGAGCAAGAAAACTTTGACTTTGGAGTTAAGTTTGACCCTAAACCAGAAGTTTTAGCAAAGTTTAAGTCATCAACAGTAAAAGGTAGCCAGTTCTTAACACCATTACTTGAGTTTTCAGGGGCTTGTGCTGGATGTGGAGAAACACCATATGCAAAATTAGCAACACAACTTTATGGCGATAGAATGTATATTGCGAATGCAACAGGTTGTTCATCAATTTGGGGCGCATCTGCACCAGCTACACCATATACAGTAAACAGTAAAGGGTTTGGACCAGCTTGGGGTAACTCTTTATTTGAAGATAATGCTGAGTTTGGTTACGGAATGTATTTAGCACAAAGAACATTAAGAGATAGACAACTGTCAAGAGTACAAGAGTTAATTAAGTTGTCTTCAATATCAGAAGAATTGAAAGAATGCTGTCAAGAGTATTTAGACACATATAATGATGGTAGCAGAAATAAGTATTCAACAGAAAGACTAGTTATACAGCTTGAAAAAGCAACAGAAGAATTAGCTAAAGATATATTAAAAGAAAAAGATTATTTATCTAAAAAATCTGTGTGGATATT
>JBOFNA010000030.1:0-5822 GCA_051658665.1 Oscillospiraceae bacterium | reverse complement strand
TGATATCTTTATTTTCATCTATTAAAATAATACCTTGATTTAAATTTTGAAAAATAAAATCCCATTTTTCTTTTTCAAGTTTTAAAATTTTATAATTTTTATTTAAATTGTTAGATATATTATTAATACTATTTATAATTGGCTCAAATTCATCATCATTAGATGATATCTTTTCAATAGATTTGTTGTTGTTTTCTGAGCTTTTTATTTTATTCGATATTTCGACTATTGTATTTGATATACTACTTGAAAACTTTTTGTAAATAAATAAAGTTAAAATAAAACACAAAATTATTAAAATTAAAACTGCAGGTATTATTTTAATTAAAAAATTTGTAATATTATCATTTTTTGAAGATAATCTAAAATATAAGTTATCTTTTCTAATTGTCAAATACATAAGTTTTCCATTTGAACCTTTATATGACCTATAAATTATACTAACATCTTTATCTTCAATCTCTATTAATTCAGGTCTATTTAAATTATCATAAACATCTGTATCGTTTATTATCGTACCGTATTGACCAATTATTGTTAGTCTTAATTTACTATAACTTTTTTTAAAAACATCTATAGTATATTGATAATCTTCAGTATCATCGTTTAAACTTGCTGTCATATTTAAAATAGATAAACTTCTTTGTTCTACCCGACTTTTTTCGTTTTTATATATAATATTTACAGATAAAAAAATAACAATAAATGCAGATATTAAAACGTTTAAAAAAATCTTTTTAAAAATATCCTTTTTCATTACTCACCTATTTTATAACCAAAACCACGTACTGTAATAATTTTTTCTTGACAATCGATTTTTTTTCTTAATGTTTTAATATGCATATCCAATGTTCTTGTTTCAACCATAAAATCATATCCCCAAACCTCATTTAAAAGCGTTTCTCTAGACACAATGCTCCCTTTGGCTTTTACAAGGTTTTTCAAAAGCAAAAACTCTTTCTTAGATAATACGATCTCTTCGCCTTTAAATTTAACTGTATGCTTACTTAAATTCATAAAAATATCTGCAAAACTAATACTATCATTTTCATCAATTATAGTTCCATTACATCTTCTGAAAACAGCATTTACTCTAGATTTCAGTTCAAGGATACTGAACGGTTTTACTATATAATCATCTGCACCTAAATCTAACAACCTAACTTTATCGACTTCACCAGATTTTGCAGTTAACATTATAACAGCAATGTTTTTTGTCAAAACATCTTCTTTTAAAAGTTTAATAGTTCCAATGCCATCTAAAACTGGCATCATAACATCTAAAATCACCATATCCGGTTTATTCTTTTTGCAACTATCAACTAAAAACTTACCATTTTCAAATGCTTCAACTCTATAATCAAATGCAGATAGAGAGCATATTAATAGCTCTCTTATATCAGTTTCATCTTCTGCTATATAAATTAACTTGGACATAAAACACCTTCTAAATACTAAAATATTTTATTATGTTTATGCTTACCAGTTACATAAAATTCAACCCACTCGCAAATGTTAACAGCATGCTCAGATATCCTTTCAAGATACTTCGCTATCATAACTAAATCAATTACACTATCAATTAGTTTTTCATCTTCTTTAATTGCTAGTACAACACTTTTTTTAATATTATTAAATAACTTATCAGCTTCTTCATCAAGTAAAATAATTTTTTTAGACAACTCTAAATCTTTATTTATATAAGCTTTAATACTGTCATGTACCATTAAAGCAGCAATTTCAGCCATTTTTGGAATCTCTTCTTCAACCCCTAAAACTTTTGAAAAGTCATCAAAGTGTAAACTTATCTTAGATATATCACTAGCGTGATCTCCAATACGTTCTAAATCTGTTATCATTTTTAAAGCAGCAGTAACTGCTCTAAAATCATGTGCTACTGGTTGCTGTGATATTAATAATCTTAGACATCTTTTTTCAATAATCTGCTCTAACTTATTTACTTTATCATCTTGCTCAACAATTTTTCGTGCCAACTCACTATCGCTTTTAAATAATGCTGACATACTATCTTTAATAGCTGACTCAACTAAACTGCTCATCTCTATTAAGTCTTCATTTAATATGTTTAACTCATAATCAAAAACTGAACGAATGCTATTACTCATAAATTCACCTTTCATAAATTAAAATTTACCCAAACCTACCTGTTATATAATCTTGAGTTTTTTGTTCTTTCGGTATAGAAAACATTGTTCTTGTATCATTGTACTCAATCAATTCACCATGCAAAAAAAATGCAGTCTTATCAGATATACGACTTGCTTGTTGCATATTATGTGTAACAATAACAACTGTATAATTTTCTTTTAATCGACCTATTAAATCTTCAATTTTCATTGTGGATATTGGGTCCAATGCCGATGTTGGCTCATCCATTAACAAAATTTCTGGTTGTACTGCTAATGCTCTTGCTATACAAAGTCTTTGTTGTTGCCCACCTGAAAGACCCATTGCAGATTTCTTAAGTCTATCTTTAACTTCATCAAACAATGCAGCCTCAATTAAACTCTTTTCTACAATCTTATCTAACTCTTTTTTATTTTTTATTCCATGTACAATTGGTCCATATGCAATATTATCATAAATGCTCATTGGAAAAGGGTTAGGTTTCTGAAAAACCATACCAACTTTTTTTCTAAGGCTAGTTACATCAACATCGCTATCAAATATATTTTTATCTTTTAAAGTTATTTCTCCTGTTATTTCAACAGAGTCAATTAAATCATTCATTCTATTTAATGTTTTTAAAAAAGTAGACTTTCCACATCCACTTGGACCTATTAAAGCCGTAACCTTTTTATCCAATATATCTATGTTAATTGAACTTAACGCTTTATTATCACCATAAAAAAGAGATAAATCTTTTACTTTTATAATTACTTCACTCATACCTATTCACCGTCTTCTTTTTTAAATTTTTCTCCAATAAACCTAGTTAAAAAGTTTATTATTAAAACAATAATTATTAAAATTAAAGCTATTCCAAATGCAGGTTCATTATCACCAATACTTGTAAATCTATAAAGTTGAATGGTCAAAGACCCACCTGAGTTGAAAATATGGGAAAAAAAACCTTTTGGTAAATTACTTGCAATACCTGCTGTAAAAATTAAAGCAGCAGACTCTGCAACAATTCTACCTATAGCTAATATAATACCACTTAATATCCCCGATAAGCTATAAGGTAAAACAATTGTCCTTATTATATACCACTTTTTTGCACCTAACCCAAATGCTCCCTCTTTATAAGTTTTCGGTACAGTTTTTAATGTCTCTTGAGTTGTCCTTATTATTATAGGTAATATCATAAGAGCTAAGGTTAAACTACCTGATAAAATAGAGTAAGATAACTTTAATATTATTCCAAAAAACATAAAACCAAAAAGACCAAATATAATAGAA
Organism: Oscillospiraceae bacterium; assembly: GCA_051658665.1. Taxonomy (GTDB): domain Bacteria; phylum Bacillota; class Clostridia; order Oscillospirales; family Ruminococcaceae; genus JBOFNA01. Next base: position 2,399 of record JBOFNA010000030.1, on the reverse strand, counting down.
GGTATACCCGCTATAGTTTCTGTAGCAAAAATTATAATATTAACAATTTTACCCTTTTTCGCATACTCATTTAAATATATAGCCGAGCCTACACCAATTGGTGTAGCAATAATTAAAGTTAAAACAATTAAATATAAAGTATTTATTATATTAGGTAATATACCTATTGTTTTATTTAATATAGATGGTGTGGAAAACAAAAAATTAAAATTTATTTGTCCAATTCCTCTTATTATGACAATTCCGATTATAAAAAATAAAATTAAAACAGTTATTGAAACAGATAAATATATAAGCCCCATAGCTATATTATCTTTTTTTCTTTTATTTGTTTTCACTATATCAATATTATTTATCATAATCACTTCCTTTTTTTAAAATTTTATTTAATATAATATTTATAATCATAATAAATGCAAATAAAACAAGTCCGATGCCAAAAAGTACCTCTCTATGTAACCCAGTTGAGTAACTCATCTCTGAAACAATACCAGTTGTTAAAAACCTAACACTATTAAAAGGATAAGGCCAATTAACACTATTTCCAGATACCATCATAATAGCCATAGCTTCACCTATAGCTCTAGATATACCTAAAACAACTCCTGCCATAATGCCTGATTTAGATGATGGTATAATAATTTTGAAAATTGTCTGAATTTTTGTTGCACCTAATGCTAAAGATGCCTCCTTATAGGTTTTATCTACAGACCTTAATGCAACATTACTTACTATAACAATTGTAGGTAGTATCATAATTGCCAATATAATAACAGCAGAAATTAAACTTGCTCCACCAGTAAATTGATGTTTTTCACTGTTTTTAAAAATAAGTATCTCAATACTCCCTATAAAAGGAACTATTGTTATAACACCTATAAGCCCGTATATTACAGATGGTATACCAGATAATATTTCAATTACGGGGTAAATATAATTATAGATTTTTTTAGATGCTATTTGAGATAAATACACAGCAGTTAAAATAGCAACAGGCACACCTATTATGACTGATAAAATTGTACCTGTTATAGATGTTGCGATTATTGATAAAATACCAAATTGTGGGTTTTCTGCAGTTGGTGCCCATGTAGACCCAAACAGAAAATCTATTACACCAACTTTAAAAATAGATGGTGCCCCTATATACAACATATAAAAAGTTATTGAAACTACAACTAAAATAGATGTTAGTGCAGAAAGAAAAAACAAGCTTTTTACTATATTTTCTTTTCTTGCACTTTTATTATTTTCTTTAATTATAGTGGAACTTAAGTCTTTCATAAACTACCTCTAAATGAAAATAAATTAATTAGTCCCAATAAAGGGACTAATCTTTGTTATTTTTTATCTACAGAAACCAAACCAGATTTTTCAATAATGCTTTTTCCTTCTTCGCTATATACAAAATCAAAAAAGTCTTTTGCCACACCACTTAGTTCTTTTTTTGTTGCCATTACAAAATCTCTTGATAAAGTGTATGTACCACTTTTTGTTGTTTCAATACTTGGTTTAACACTATTAAAGTTTAATGCTTGAACTGTTTCATCTAAAGCATCTAATGATACATAACCAATTGCCGCTCTAGTAGATGCAACAGTAGATTTTACTGTGCCTGTTTCTGCAAGTTCTTGTGCGTATTTAACTGTATCTTTAATGTCTAAAATTTCTTCAAAAGCGCCTCTTGTACCTGAACTTGCTTCACGACCTATAACAACTATTTGTTGGTCATTTCCGCCTACTTCTTTCCAGTTTGTTATTTTACCATTATATATATCTGCAAGTTGCTCAGTTGTTAATCCTTTTGTTGTATTTGATGGATGTGTAATAACCGCAATTGAATCTATCCCTATAACATGTGCTACAGCACCTTTTTCAATTTCTTCTTTTTTCAAAGATCTTGATGCGTTACCGATATCTGATATACCGTCTAACATGTTAGAAACACCGCTTGATGATCCACCTAATTGTAAGTCTGTTGTTACTTTACTATTTTTTCCGCTATATGCTTCAAGTAATGCACCTGAAACTTTTTCCATAGATGTGGACCCTGATATTTTTAAAGTAGATTTATCACTGCTTCCATTATTAAAACAACCTGATAATAAAACTGATGTTATAACTAATGCTAGTGACATAGATAATGTTTTTTTCATTTTTAACTCCTCATTTACGCTTTATACAAATTTGACATTTCAAAAAATCTGTTTTTAATGTTTAAAAAGATTATAACAACATATAAAAAGTTTAAAAATCATTTTTAAGTAAAAACAATGTAAAGTTTATTTAAAAAATATTTCATATAAACTATAAATAAAACCAATACTCATTATTTAATATGATGTTTAATTTACATAAACTTTCAATTTAAAATTATTAACGCTAAATCACCTTTTAAT
>JBOFNA010000029.1:0-5950 GCA_051658665.1 Oscillospiraceae bacterium | reverse complement strand
TCGAACAATAAACACCTGTGGTTGACCCTTAAAGGTCAACCACCGATTTGTTGAAGGAAAAACAAGACTTAAAGTTAGCTTGGGCATACATTACAGAAATTTTTATTGGTATGCCTAAAACAGTTGTCCCTGTGCGCTTTGTTCCCGACTCTGGCACAGGTTATTTGATGGATATCGGCACAGACATTGCAGCTAATGGACGCTTTGTTTTGCCTCCTGATGTGCCTCAAACTGAAATATCTACAATTCTTACTAACATTGGCGCTCAACCATTATCAGCTGTTGGCGACCCGATTCCCTGCTCTGATGCCTCTAACGCCGATTTGCGTAAACTTGAGTTTATCCGCTCTAACGGTAACTCAATGAGTGTGCCTGTAAGCAGTAGAGCCAATTTGCTTAACGCGGCTACAGTTATTCGCGGGATCTTAAACTCTGCTGGCTCGGATGTCGTTTGTATCAAGCTAATTGGTGAATATTTTCCTGATCTAGCTGATGAGTTGGGATTAAATTATGGCAACGATTTTGCTGTTTCTCACGTTCCCACTACAGGCGGTAAGCAATATTATCACGCTGGCAATGTTAGCTATGAAACTGATGCTACATCAGGTGTATTAGGTTCATCTGTTGTATTTCAACCAGTTAAAGCTATTAGCGATTTAGAGACCGCAGCATCCTCACAGTTAACCGCTGCTTGGACTGGTTGTGTTGGTCCTTTTGTTGACGCGCTAGCCTGTCGGGGTAAAGGTCGCCGTAACCCACGTAAACATAGACGCTATTTGATGACTTTTGCCGTCGGCAGCGCCACTGCTCGTCAAACTGAAACTACTGAATTACCCGTCAAAGATGCTGAAGCTGCATCGATCCTTTCTTGTGGTCAAGCTGCTGCTGCTTTAAATGGTCTTTACTGTATTGGCTATCAAGGCGAAAGCTATGCTCGCTATCACAAGCTTTTACCTTAAGTATGGCTTTGGTGTGGCTTGCTTATCGAACAGATTTAGATAGGGTATATCCCATGTTTGCTCTATCTATCAATCAAATTTCGGACGTGGCAACCGAGATTAATCCCATTGATTTATTGCCCCCAAGCGTCTTAAACGATTTGATCGAGATCTCCAATCCTTGTGCTGTTGCGGGTTTAACACCAAGAAGACTAGCTCTGTGGTTGCGTGATGGGGCGCAGTTTTTAATTAATTATCCCGTACCTTTTTCTGACGGGCTGGCGCAATCTCTTACCAGTTCGCTCGAAATTGTTGCCTGGGAATTTATCGGCGAAAGACTTAAATACGGTCGCTTAAGGAAGATCTTGGATAATGCCGTCTAGAAAATATTTCTCCTATAAGTTTCTCTATGATGACGATCGCGGTCGCCAATCAATTAAACGTCACCGTAGCTATTTAAACGCAGATGGCATAAGCGAAGATACTCCAACCACGGCTTTATTTTTGGCGCGGGTGGTAAATATGAGTGAAAAAGTAACGGGTACTAGCGCTCTTACACGGCATGTTTTGGTTTATGTAGGAACTCGTGAGTTGATTGCTAAAATTCCCTATCGTCCGTCAGATCCTTTACTGATTAACCATGTAAAAGAAATTTTGGCGCAACCACAGGTAATTTGTGGCGAGTACAACGGAGAAAGATTAAGCAGAGATGTCTACACAAATAGTATTTAGTGGCAATTTAGATCCTGGTGGCGCAAATTTATCTTCAAGGTTTTTGGGCGCTTCGGTCTTTTTTATCGAAGCTCCTTTGTTAAATGCTGAGTTAGAAATTGATGTTTTTCTACAGGTTTATTTACCAGGAATTTTAGGCGAGACAACGCGCAATATTCCCCTAGGAAAGATTGAATCACAAGCAATTTTGCTCAATGTTACCGATACTGAAACGGCTAATTTAATTCCCTTGGAGTATCAAAACACAGATCTAGAAATGGCATTGCTGTTTTTAGCCTCGGATACTACTTATCTTTATGCCGTAATTGTTAAACCTGATTGCAATTTATCCTTGCTAAACAATCAATTAAATCAACTAAATACTAAAGTCAATTTAATTTTAACTTACCTCAATCTTGGTGTACCTGTTGTCCCCGCTAGCCTCTCAGGAATTGATTTTGTTCAACTCAACATACTAGGAATTATCTAATGCAGCCTAATGTAATTACCGTATCAGGTACTAAATATCAAGTTTTTAGCGATGAAAATAATGTTAATTTACCAGCTGGCAACGTTAATATTTTTGCTTTAAGAAGAGTTTTTGGACTGGCAATCAATAGTCCTAAAATTGTTAATTTTGCCGATCTTCAAGGTTTCTGGGCAATTGATAGCTGCTATATTTCTTCCCCACAAGATAGCGAAATCAAAATTGAGATTCTCGATTCTCAGGGCGTTGTTTTTTTTACTGAGACACTTTTGCGCAATCAAACGCCGAAAACTTTTCCGACAGTAATAGTCAATAACGCCGTTTCGTTAAGACTTACTGCTGCTCGTTCGGCAATAGGCTTGCTGCTGATTTATCTAAAACCCGTACATCTAGCTTACAGTAAGGATTTTTAATCAATGTATTTATCCTCCAAACACCTCGTCGATAAGACTACACCAATTTATCCTGGTTCATATTTTACCTGGGGTGAAGCAACAGATAATTGTACTCGTCCTCCGCAAGATTTGATTGTCAACAATAAGCTGACTATTAGTTCACTACAGATTGAACGCAATATTATCGCCACGGCTAAAAAACTCGATCAGTACCGCGCGCTGCTTGGCGATCGCCCGTTAAACGTTAATAGCTGGTATCGTCCCGCCCATATAAACAATCGTGTCGGCGGTTCGATCAATTCAAGGCTTTTATTCGGCGATGCGGTAGATATCACCAGTAACTATCTTTCGCCTCAAGCTATCTATAAATTGCTCGACAAAATACATATGGATGGCGGTCTAGGTCGATATTACAGCTTTGTTCATCTTGATTTTCGCGGAGATCTGGCTAGATGGTTAGGATAAATAATTCGCCGACGGGTACTTTTTGGAATTGTGTCGGAGGAGCGCTAGTAATCATGTCTTTAGGCATGAGTTGGAATTTGTCAAAGACTAAACAGTTTGAAATAGAGCTAGCTAGCTACAAGTTAAAAACTGGTAGTGCGATCGCTGATGTGCAAAAAGTGTCGGACACATTAGAACGCAGTGTTGACCTGTTGCCGCTAAACAATCCCAAACGACAAGAATTTAAGCGGCAATTAAATCAGTCTGATGCCGAGTTAGAAGCGGCCGCTTCGGATATTTTTGAGGCAGCACCATCACAATGAAATCTATAGAACGTATAGCTCAAGGTAAGTTTAAAGTAACTACACCTAATGTAGAAAACGGTGAATTGCTACTTGATTTTAATCCAATTATCGATACTTTTAAACTGAGTGGTAGATTCAAGCTAATTCACTGGCAAGCTAGACCCAAAGGTTATCGTGAATTCGGCATTTACGATTATGAATCTGATTCTTATCGTTCGCTTGTAGCTTTAGAATCAATTGGTTATGGTGGCATCGAACTTTTTCAGCTAGATGATTCGACAGCAAATACAATTCCTAGCGCCGTAATTTGTCATCGAGGTAGTTTGAGGTGAAATTATTTTTAGGTGTAGTTATAGCGCATTTTGCCGAACATCTAGCGCAGCTTTTTGAGCTATACGTTCTTGGCTCTCCTCGCATGGAATCTATGGGTATTTTAGGACTGTGGATGCCCTGGTTAATGCGTTCGGAGTGGTTGCATTATTTATATGCTCTGGTGATGCTCATAGGTTTGTATTGGCTAAAAAAAGAGGTCAATAATAGTTGGTGGCAACGCACAATCAACTTACAGCATTATCATCACATTGAGCATTTGATACTTTTGACTCAAGCAATACTAGGTTTTAAAGCTACGGGTATTGGTGGCTTATGGTTTCCTAGGATAGAGTTACATTTTTTTTACAATGCGGTTGTCATGATCTCTATGGCGATCGCGATGAGTAGATGGTCAAAAAATAGTTGTGGGGTTTCTCTCTAATCTATTCTAACTTGATTAATCTGCTTGAGAAGCTCGTAAAACAGCATTCGAGTTAATTTAAATAGAATTCTAATTAGCGCGTCTTTACCCTTGACTGATTTCCTTAATTCTTGATAGCGATCGCTTAATTCTTGAGTCAGTTGATTGTGTTTGATATTTTTGGTTCGAGAAAGCACACAAACCGCCCAGATATAAAGATGGGAACGAATCATGGAATTACCGTGAAACTTACGTTTAACCTTGTCCCCTGATTGTTTGTAGCTATAGGATAGTCCCATAAAAGCTTGAAACTTACGTAAAGAGCGATCGCGTTTTTGCAATTTACCCGATTTGCGTTCGTATTCCACCCAAGGCTTACCTGCTACTAAAAATTTCTCAAACGGGTAGAGGTTAAATAGCAGTAATGCCCTAACGTTTAGACCAAAGTTAAATCGGTCAAACACCGCATTATAAGCATCAAATTCTGGCATAGTAATTTCTTCGGTAATCGTTTCGAGGATCACCCCGATCCGCATCTCCAAACCTACGATTGTCTTGGCATGAGAGCGCGTGTAGGCGGATATTTCAATCCCAAGTTCTGGTGCAATAGATAGTTTGTACTTGTTGTCATAGCGTGCGTTGGATTGACCACTCGCTAACCAATAAATGATCGGCGTGTAACTTCTTTGATCACTAATGTTCATGGTGTGACGCGCTGCTTCTGGGAACTCATAACTTAGTCTTTGTCGTAGCTGAGAAATTAACCCCGATCTAAGTTTCTGTAGCTGTTCCTTCTCATGAAATAATTCTCTGATTCTGGTGATAACTTGATTATGAGTAAGTGCTAAAAATCTTTTTTGACCATGGATATCAATAAAGCGATCGTCAAAAAATGAAGCAGCCAAGCATAGGGCATCTTCTTCATCACGTTTATTGGTGAAACCATAACTACCACGCTGTTTATCAAGATCGTTATGTCCCATCCAATAGATGGGAATGCCATATTTATCAGCGACCGTTACCCAAAATTGACTGTACCAATGTCCAGTCGGTTCTAAGACTATGCCCGTTGGTTCAAGGGATAGCAATTTATCTACACCTACTTTGCTGCAATCGACTTGATAGAATTGTTTGGTATTTTTTAGCTTGCGATAGTGCTTTTGGATATTATCGGGGAATTCGTGTAAGCAGCACAAAATAGCCGATCCACGACCGACATCTAAGCCAATTATTCGATTAAACATATAATGGGAGTAAGTTTTAGATAACGTTGATCGGCTTGTGAAACTCCCAAAGGAAGGTATCCTTTTTCTCTCTATAAGCACTAATGTTCAACGTTTTTTAATACGGCGCGTTTTGTGTATGAGTATTCATCCACAAAAGCCGCCTTGAGAATTTTGGCTTAAGAAGCATGAAAGCACAAAGGCTTATTTCTATTTAAAAGCGCAATACATCCCATACAGGATAGGTTACGGCGCGTTTTCGGTGGGAAGCTTCCCACCGAAAAGCCGCCTTGGAATTACCCCGCGACTTTATGATTACTAAAGTTTCGATCGCTATTCCATACGCGATACTCATCAGGCAGTTTTTTGAGCGGCTAAAATATCGTTTAAATTGCGTTCGGTGACTATTGACCTAAACGTTGGATTGTCAAACAGTTGGAAGATATACCTAATCTCTTTACCTAAAGCGATATCAACGATTTCAAACTGAACCGTATCCATCACGGTAAAGCGATCGCCTATCTGATATTTTGGTTTATTCATCAATTAAAAAGCAGGTTGATTATCTTCAATACCCAAAGCTTGCTCTACTTTAGATTTCCAGAGCGCGATCGCCGACTCTACATCATCATCTTCATCTAGTTCTACCAATAGCTCAAGCCGTTCTGATTCATAGTTACCCAAGTTTTTAACTCTCTGGTAATTTATTGTCTT
>JBOFNA010000028.1:0-6358 GCA_051658665.1 Oscillospiraceae bacterium | reverse complement strand
CCAACGTGATTTGATATTTCTTCGAGGCTCAACCACCGTTCTGCGTCATCTAAGTTAGAGTTTTTCATATTCGTAAAACTCCCTCCAAAAGGTTAATTTACATATTTATTAGTTAGTTTTTCATAATACATTTTCAATTTACAGAAGACTTTTCAAACATTTTCCTATGGCGTGTTTTCTTTTAATTTATATAGAAGTGGTGCGACAGAGTTTCTAAATATATAAAAATTCGAGAAAAATTTTATATATTTCACTCTAGTATCCCTCTTATATTCTCTAATTTGTACTGGTGTCATAATTGTCCAAGTAATGTACAGGTCTGTCAGAACAATGTCTTAATTACAATCGGTTAAGATTGTAATTAAGTATAATAAAATTGTCAATTTGCAAAATCGAAGTTAATCTATATAAAATGACATTAAACATACTTAATCATATTAAATTATATATTATTCTGCACAAACTTACAAGGCTCCGCAGGACTTTATTTTCTTTACAGAGCATCTGAAAACTTTATACTACAGAGGCAAAGACCCACAGAGTCACGAAAAACAAGATCATAAAATATTCAAAACCTGAAAATGCATTAAGGGATAAGGGTATGAATAAAGCTAATACTACGATATACAAAGCATGGTCGGCTAATTCGACACCATCTCTTTTGCGCACCGATTTTCAGCTTAAAATGGTCTGTCTATTTTCATTCCTTAGCCTTCACTGCAATAAGGAGGAAAGAGGAAATCAAAGACGACACTAGCCAAAGGCAATTCGATTGCAAATGACATCGATTGAGTCATTTCAACATTACGAGCAATCAGCAGATGAGTTGATGACGAAGTATCAAGATAGATACTATTACCGTGATGATGAAGCGGATGTTGAAACAACGGACAACTACCCGAAACGACAAAGCCAGCCATTACACTCGAACTCGCTTACTTTGAGTTTGATTTACCCGTACTACTGGAAAATAGTGAGATTGCAACAATACTCGTTAAAGTTGATGAGTTAATTTCGTAGGCAGGCTATGTGAAAGACCTTGCGCTTGATGAAGTTTTAAAGGGTGTTAATCTTGACGGTTTCAAGGTTGAAGAAGGTCGGAGTAATCGGCAAGTACACAGCAGAAAAGCGGTGGGCGGTTACGGTTGAAAATATCACTGTCATGACGGACGGTAAATTGGCGTTCATTTTCAAGAATGGCACAGAAATCGAGGGGCAAACACAATTCAAGCCCGCAACGGTCAAAGTTGACTGGTTGCAGGCTTTTTCTGTTGTCGATAACCGAAATCGCCGTTTGCACATCACAAAGTAAAAATGCACACCCTTTACGAAAAAGGTGTACACCACTAGCAAAAGTCAAACGGTTTCAAGTTGTAGTAACCATACAAAAATGATAAAATAACTCGTAAAATGGCACAACGAATAGACTCACCGAAAAGTCATAAATCCCACAAAAAACTTGAAACAAAGGTTTTTGGGCAAAAAAACACCTATCGATAAAAGTGATTTTATCAATAGGTGTTAGTTGATTTGGCTAACTATTACAACTCTGATAAAGAAGAACGCTAATTTGAAAGTGAAACCACTTGAGAACGGTAAGGACAAAATGAACCCGAGGGTTCATTTTTTAAACCAATTTCCAACCACCTCTCGAAGCCTCAATTATTAGCATTGCGTTGACTAACATTTTAATCGTTGTGGCTAACCTTGAAATTAATTCTATTTTTTTCTTCTTGCTCTGCTTCTTCGCCTGTTATTCAATTGAGATGTATATTTGATAATGTTAGCACTGTCGTTTTTACTCTGCTCATTAACAATCTTTTTATCGACGTTCAAAATTACAGAGATTTCTTCAACCGCCATTCCACTCGCAAGTAGACGACTGATTATTTCATCACGCTCCTGCTTTACGCCTAATTTATGACTGTCTGCTCGCAAAGATTGAATAAAGCATTCAAAGTCAGTTGCCGATAACTTAATTAGATGATTTTGCGTAGCAGAAAGCGCTACCTCTGGTTTTGCAAAATCCGTTGAGGCAATTAAATCATTAAGCGTTTGCTGTCTGTTTTCAATGACAATTTTTTCTCCGTTTTCTTGTAGCTTTGAAGGGGCACGATTAAACTTTTTCAAGTAAAGCGTTTGCCCCAATATTGTAATCAGTTTAATAATAGTGACAACGCTCGCCTTCCCGCAGGGTATTTCATATCGAGCAATTTCTCTACATTTACCTATTGGGTAGCTCGTCCAAACAACACCTTCTGTGAGCTTATTGTTGACAAAAGCTTTAGACGCAGAAACTCTGTCGCTATTTAGAAGTAGCCGCGCGACATCTGTCAAGCAAGTGTAGTCTTGAACCAATTTCCATTCAGCAGGTATCCAAGCGTGACCCGCAAGTGTACCTAACAAACCGCCTGTCATTGAGGCGATGGTGTCAGTATCTATTCCGACAGAGTTTGCCGCAGATTTTACCCCTAAAATGGGATTATTTGCATACTTAGATGCGAGATAAATTGCGGCAATTGCTGCCACGTCTCCCGCTCCATTTACCTTTTTGTCAAAACATCCAATATGCGTTAGTGTATCTATTTCGTTATCAAGCAGTCCTTTACCAAGAGCCGAAGATACTCTTTTTAAAGAATTAAGCATATCGGTGGTAGTATTTTTCCACAATGACTCAAAATCATAATATTGATTGGCAAAATACAGCCAGTCCTTATCAAATGATACAGGGAAGCTCCCCCATTCAACCGCTCCGTCAATTATTTCAATTAACAATGTACCGAACTTTAACATTTCAGTTTTTGCAAGCAAACAATTTAAAGCATATGAATAGCACAACGCACCTAAAATTGCACGTGGATGCCCGTGTGTTAGCATAGAGTCTTGAATAACTTCGTTTGCTATAACAGCAAAACCTTTGGGGCTGTTTTGATGTAAAACTGCGTGTGGCAAAATGCGCATCGCCGCACCATTGCCCCCTGCATCGTAGTAACTCTTCGCATTTTCTGATTGCCACGGATATTTGCTTTTAGCAAGAGCTGTCGAGGCTCTTTTTAATGCTCCACCACCCCCGCGCTCATATTCCAACCAGAAGGGTAACTCCTTATTAGCCATATGGCTTCGCCAAGTATCGCCACACAACAAACTACGTGACACGGAAAGTATAAGCTGTGTATCGTCGCTGTATTCGCCAGAAAGTATCTTTTCATTATGATTCCAATACCGACCGCCACTTCGTCTAACCCAGTCAGAGAAGTTACCGGTATCAAATTTTTTCTTACTTGTGTTACTTGCACGAAATTCGTTTGGCCAACCAAGTGCATCACCTATTGCTGCAGCGACAAACGCTCCGACACACTTTTCTTCAATCATAGGAATCCCACTCATAATTTTCACCTCAATATTGATATTTGATTTCAGTTGGAAGAAGACCTATACGCACCATTTCACTCCATTTTTTGCTACAAACAGAAGCTGAAACAAATATCGGAATCGTTTTATTTACTGTTTTTAATATAGCTCCGATATTGTTTGCATTATCTTCATTTCCGACCAGTATAGCGTTAATAAAGTTAAGCGGTATATTCCTTTGAATCATAATTTCCGCTTGGTCGTCTGTTGGACAATTATCCAACATCAGTGAAGTCCTTTTTCTGAAATCAAGAGTAGTTTCGTTGAATATTTCATTTATATTACACACATCTTCACGGATGTAGCTACCGGATCCCTTAGCAGCATTGCAAGGCGAAAACTTGAATGTTCGCTTTTTTATTATTTCCAAATCAATGCACAAGACAACCCAATCTTTGAAAATTTGGTCTGCATCCCTGTTCTTTGCCTTTTCCCAATACCAACAATTTGGGTACTGCAATGAACAACAGACATAGTCAGTAGCATTGTCAATACGTTGACTATCGTTTTGTTGCTTTATGTCACTGGGAATAAAATCGGTTGCAAGTACACCATCAATGCTTGTTAAAATATGGACAAGACTTTTTACCTTTGTAAAATGACATAATCTTGTTGCACCTCGTTCTATTAAGTAATTATATGCAAAATTATTATCGTCCATTTTTTCACCTCAATCCTTATCAACTAAAATATAGTTTTTAGAATCTACAGGGAATAAACTCGTTATCTTATTTGAGTATGTCATTACTAAACCTTGCTTAGCACGCGTTACAGCCACATAAAACAATTTCAACCAATTTGAACGAACGTTTCCTTCGTTTTCTGAATTCGCTAACTTTTCACTATCTGGGAAATCGTTGTACCCTAAATACGGGATAAAGACATTATCAAATTCAAGTCCCTTTGCGGAATGAAATGTTGTCACGTAAACTCCATCATAAGTTGCAATTTTGTTACTTTCCTTCTTAATTTCAATGGCAATTACCTTAATTTGTTTTAAATATAAAATGACTGTCTTCACAGTAGCCCTATCCTTAACAATAATAACGTTTTTGCCACTTATGCCCTTTACCAAATTTCCTATTGCTTTGATTTCTTCGTTCTTGTTATTATGTTTCACCAGAGTCGGCAAGACGCCTGCAGCTGGAACTTCAAATTTAGGGTTAACATATTCATCATCACCCTTTGACTCCCATAGAGTGTGAGTGGTTATATCCTGTGCAAAAACGGCAATTTCTATGGGATTACGATAGTTGTTTTCGAATTTACATTTTTTTAGAATGTTTATACCTGATTGCTTCCAAGAGAGCGAGTGTCCGTAGATTTGTTGTGCAACATCTCCGAAAAATGTAAAAGAACCGTTATCACCAAAAGCATTTACTAATGATTTTAACATCATGGGCGAAAAGTCTTGACCCTCATCTACAATAATATGAGTATAAAGTCGAGTGCGAGTATCCTCAAGTAAGGAATTGTAAACGGTAGTAGCTATATCGTCCCAATCATACAGAAATCCAAGTTTTTCACGATTTTTTTTATACATTTCATATACATAGAAAAAGAAGCGCCTATTTTCACGGCTAATGTATGTATTTGCTCGTCCAACACGTTCAATCTTTTTATATTTTTCCAATGTTTCCACACCAAACCTCTCAAGAAATTGTATTTCATCTATAAATGTTTGGACAGGTCTTTTAAATGATGACTCATCTGGATATTTACTTTGAGCGGATTTAACGATTTCCTCAATAATAGATGATTTTTCATAATCTTTAATAATAACTTTTTCCCCCATTTTACCGACATTATTTAAATATCCAAGAGCAAAAGAATGATAGTTTTCTACTTGAATGTTTATTTTGTGGGTGGATTTGATGTCATTAATGTAAGCAACCAAGACTCGATTGAATGTTACTATGAGTACTTTAGGATTACCATCAAGGTTAGATAACTTTTCGGCAAATAGCAAAGCCATTGTTGTTTTTCCACTTCCAGCAGTACCTAAAACAACGTTATGTCCTTTTGGTTCTAACGCTAATACATCAATTTGTGTTCCTTTTGGTGTAACAATCATAATTAACCCCCATAAAATTAAATTTTACAATGCACTGTTTTGTAACATTAGACTTATTTACCCGGCCCACTTTTTAAAATTCTCTGCATGTTCAAGCACCTTTTCAAATATCTCATCATCCCACTGCGGTGGGTAGCCATTCTTATATAGCAGCTTAGTCAAATCCATATTTAGCTGATTCTTTATATCATCACGAGTTGACCAATCAGCGAACTGGGATTTGTCATCCACCAGCTCATTGATTTTTTTAGCAAGGACAAGGCATTTCTCTTCCTCATATAACAAAGCCATAGTCGTCACGCACCTTGACGAGTATATCGTAAAAAGCCTTTTCTTCATAGCTGATGCCAAGTCGATCGAACGAAGTCTGGTCAAATTGCAGTTCCTGCATTATCTTAATCAACTCATCTGATAAATCGTTGATAAAATCGGCAACTACCTCGCTTGTAAAAACAAGGGCATCACGCTCGTTATATTTCTCAACCACTACTTTAAGGAGTTTGTCAAACTCGATGGCTTTGACCTTATTGTTTTGCTGTAGCCTGAAATAGCTTTGCGGAGTAGTTTTAAGAGAGCGTTGAACTTAGAAATCGGAAGGTTGATTGCATCAAGTTCTTCGGAGAATTTTTCTCCAAACAAGTCCTCCGGTTTGTCTGCATTCACTATGTTTTCAATTCCTGTACAGGAGATGGCATCTTTCACCATCTTTTCTACCAAACGATTCATCACTTCCGCATCTGGAGCGCCACCCTTTGTCTGCTTGTAGATTATGGAGCGGATTGCCAAGTAAAATTGTGCCTTGCCAGTTTCTCCTTCGGCTAATTCACCTGATGGGAAGCAAATTTCATACGCCGCTTTTAGTATACGAGATAG
>JBOFNA010000027.1:0-3177 GCA_051658665.1 Oscillospiraceae bacterium | reverse complement strand
TGGGTTCAAAATATCTATAACTCTATACATTTCTTCGTGAGTTTCTCCAACAGCTAACCCTCCAATTGCATATCCGTCTAGGTCTAAATCTGCAATTTCTTTTATATGGCTTATTCTTATATCCTCAAATGTAGCACCTTGATTTATGCCGAAAAGCATTTGATTTTTATTTATTGTTTCGTCTAGATTATTTAAACGAATCATCTCGTCTTTACATCTTTTTAGCCATCTAGTAGTTCTTTCAACAGATTTTTTAACATAATCATATGTAGATGGTATCTCAATACATTCGTCAAAAGCCATTGCAATTGTTGATGCTAAATTAGATTGTATTTGCATACTTTCTTCTGGTCCCATAAAAATTTTTTTACCGTCTATATGTGAAGAAAAATATACACCTTCTTCTTTTATTGTACGTAATTTTGATAAAGAAAAAACTTGAAAACCTCCACTATCTGTTAAAATTGGTCCGTCCCAATTCATAAACTTATGTAGACCTCCCATTTTTTTAACAACATTGTCTGTTGGTCTTAAATGAAGATGGTAAGTATTACAAAGTTCTACTTGACATTTCAAGTCTTTTAAATCTAAAGATGATATACCACCTTTTATTGCAGCTATAGTTCCGACATTCATAAATGCTGGCGTTTTAACTATTCCGTGGGATGTTTTAAATTCACCTAATCTAGCATTATTTTCTTTTTTTATTAATTTAAACATTTTAAATATCTCCTATTTTATCAACATAGCATCCCCAAAACTAAAAAATCTATATTTTTCACTTATTGCATGTTTATATGATGACATGATATTATCGTAACCTGCAAATGCACTAACTAACATAATCAAACTACTTTCAGATAAATGAAAGTTTGTTATAAGTCCGTCTATAACGTTAAATTTATACGGTGGATAAATAAATATATCGGTTTCATCATAACAGCTTAAAAGTTTTGAATGTTTTTTATAAACACCTTCTAGCACCCTACAAGATGTAGTTCCTACTGCGTAAACTTTTTTATTATTTAATTTAGTTTTTTTTATCAAGTCTACTGTATCTTCACCAATATAAAAGTTTTCTGTATGCATTTTATGATTTTTTAACAAACTTTCTTTAACTGGCCTAAAAGTGCCTAGACCCACATGTAAAGTTACAAACCCTATATTTATAGATTTATCTCTAAGTTTTTTTAAAATATCTTCAGTAAAATGCAAACCTGCAGTTGGTGCAGCTGCAGACCCTAGCTCATTTGCATAAACTGTTTGATATCTATTTTTATTGACTAACTTCTCTTTTATATATGGTGGTAATGGCATTTCACCTATTTCATCTAAAATTTCATAAAAATTACCTTGATAATTAAACTTTAATAACCTTTTACCATCGTCTAATACATCTAAAATGTCACCTGTTAATTTGTTTTCTAAAAAAATAAAACTGGTAGATATTTTAGCCTTTTTACCAGGTTTAACTAGTACTTCCCAAGTATCTTTTTCTATCTCTTTCAAAAGTAAAAACTCAACATGTGCACCTGTATCTACTTTTTTTCCGTAAATTCTGGCAGGTATTACCTTAGAGTTGTTTAAAATAATTGTATCACCTTTTTCGAAATAATCTAATATGTTGAAAAAATAATCATTTTTAATTTCTACATTTTTTTTGTTTAAAAATAATAATCGTGATTCATCACGTTTATTTAAAGGCTTTTGTGCTATTAATTCACTTGGTAAATCAAAATAAAAATCACTTTTTTTCATAAATGTTCCCTTTATACGTATATATTTATAATAACAATACATTAAATATTAGTTATTATATCTTATATTTTAAGTTTTTTCAATATCAACAAATAAAAAAGGAGCTAATAACAATGGAAAAATTAAATGTAGCCATATTGGGAGCGACAGGAGTAGTAGGACAACGATTTGTATCAATGCTTGAAAAACACCCTTATTTTAATGTTAAAATTCTTGCTGCATCTTCTAAGTCAAAAGGTAAAAAATACGCCTTAGCAATTGAAAATAGATGGATACTAGCGAGTAGCATTCCAACTTATGCTAAAAATTTAATTATGTACGATGTTGTAGATGATTTAGAAACTATATGTAACGAAGTTGATTTTGTTTTTTGTGCATTAGATATGGAAACTAAAGAAATTAAAAGCATTGAAGAAAAATATGCAAAAAGAGAGTGCCCCGTTATTAGTAATAACTCAGCCAATAGATTTACAGAAGATGTACCAATGATTATACCAGAGTTAAATTATGAGCATATGGCAATAATTAACTCACAAAAGAAAAGACTTAATACAAAAAAAGGTTTTATTGCAGTTAAATCAAATTGCTCTTTACAAAGTTATTTACCACCTATTTATATTTTAAAAGATTATGAAATTAGCAAAATTTTAGTTTCAACTTATCAAGCTATTTCAGGCGCAGGAAAAACATTTAATACATACCCTGATATGTTAGATAATATTATACCATATATAGAAGGTGAAGAAGAAAAAAGTGAAAAAGAACCAATTAAAATTTTAGCAACAGTTGAAAATGAAAAACTTATATTTAATAATGATATAAATGTTACAACTCAATGTTTAAGAGTTCCTGTTTCAGATGGACATATGGCAAGTGTTTTTGTAAGTTTTAAAAATAAACCAACTATAAGTGAAATTAAAAATAAATGGAATGACTTCAACATTACTTTAGCCGAAAACTTACTACCATCTTCACCCAATAAATTCATACATTACTTTAGTGATAATAATATGCCACAAACAAAATTGTCTAGAGATTTAGATAAAGGTATGGCTATATCTGTTGGTAGACTAAGGGAAGATAGTCAGTATCAATATAAGTTTATTTGTTTATCTCATAATACAATAAGAGGTGCAGCAGGTGGTGCTATTTTAATGGCAGAGTTATTACACAAAAATAAATTTTTATATAAATAATGGAGAGAAAAAATGAAAGAGAAAATTTTCAAAGGTTCTGGAGTTGCAATTATAACTCCTTTTAATGATGATTTATCTATAAATTATAACAAGATGGAAGAATTAATTGAGTTTCAAATAAAAAATGATACACAAGCAATTATTGTGTGCGGAACAACTGGTGAAAGCAGTACATTAGCTATAGAAGAGTATGTAAAGCTAATAACCTTTACACGAGATGTAG
>JBOFNA010000026.1:0-11448 GCA_051658665.1 Oscillospiraceae bacterium | reverse complement strand
CCCATCAGCCTCATTTCCCATTATAACAGCAACAGGTCTGTTTTTCATATCTATTGTATTTAAATTTACACTATCTTCATTTAATACTGTTGCAACAGTCATATAATCTTCATCATTTAATCTTATAATGTCGTCTTTTGCATTTTCACTTATATAAAAGTTTATTTTAAAAACATTTCCCATGCTACCTCTTATAACCTTTTCGTTATACACATCAACACAAAACTTATCTAAAATAATGCTTTTAAAACCAAAAGCAACCGCCGTTCTTATTATTAAACCCATATTGTTTGGGTCTTTAATAGATATCATAATTAAAAAGTTGCATTTGTTCTTAATTTGAGTATTAAAATCGGATTTATTTGGTTTTTCTATAATAGCAAATAAACCTTGGGTGTTCTTTGTCTTAGACATTTTATCGGAAATACGCTCTGAAATTGTATATATTTTTGTATCACTTGGTAAAAATTTTATAAAATCATTAAACTTATTTGTCTTTTCTTTTTCTATAAAAACAGATCTAATATTTAAATTATTTTCTAAACAATCTTTTAAAACTCTAAAACCTTCAATTGGTACAAGGCTTTTTTCGTTTCTATAATTTTTGTTATCTAATAACTTTATAAACTCTTTAACACAGCTATTGTTTATGCTAGATATTTCTTCTGAATTCATAAAAATAAACAGCCTTTTTTTATTAAAATAGTAAAACACGCCCAGTCCCTGACCGAGCGTTATAAATTATTTTATTGCAGATTTTGCTTGTTCAACTAAACCTGAAAACGCTTTTTCATCACCTATAGCTATTTCAGAAAGCATTTTTCTGTTTAATGAAACGTTGGCTCTTTTTAACCCATTTATAAATGTTGAATAATTAATATCATTCATTTTACAAGCAGCTGATATACGTGTAATCCAAATTCTTCTAAAATCACGTTTTTTCTGCTTTCTACCTATATATGCATATTGGCCAGATTTCATAACAGCTTGTTTTGCTGTTCTAAAACTTTTACTTTTATTACCCCAATAACCTTTAGCCAACTTTAAAACTTTTTTTCTACGTTTGCGAGTCATCATCGCACCCTTAACTCTAGCCATAGTTTTTATACCTCCATCAGTTTAATTATTTCTTGCCTAAAAGTCTTTTTATTGCAAGTACATTTGTCACATCTACATAAGTTGCTTTTCTCAAGCCTCTTTTGCGTTTTGTTGATTTTTTAGTCAAAATATGTCTTCTATTTGCGCGTGCACGTTTAA
This sequence comes from Oscillospiraceae bacterium, assembly GCA_051658665.1. Taxonomy (GTDB): domain Bacteria; phylum Bacillota; class Clostridia; order Oscillospirales; family Ruminococcaceae; genus JBOFNA01. The sequence goes on along the minus strand of JBOFNA010000026.1, from coordinate 10,191 downwards.
TTTTACCTGTTTTTGTTAATTTAAAACGCTTTTTTGCACCGCTATGTGTTTTTAACTTAGGCATTTTTTAGCCCTCCCTATAAATATTATTTTGTAGATTTATTAGGCGATATGGTCATAATCATACTTCTACCATCAAGTTTTGGTCTGTTTTCAACAATACCATACTCCCCGATTGCATCCTTAAAACGGTCCAATAAACCGTTGCCTAAATTAGAGTGTGCCATCTCTCTACCTCTGAAACGAATAGACACTTTCACTTTATCACCAGATTTTAAAAATTTGATTGCATGACCTAATTTTGTGTTAAAATCATGTATATCTATGTTTAAAGATAATCTTATTTCTTTAACATCTACAATTTTTTGGTTCTTTCTAGACTCTTTTTCGCGCTTAGATTGCTCAAAGCGATATTTACCATAATCTAAAATTTTACAAACCGGCGGTTTAGCATTAGGTGAAATTTCCACCAAATCTAAATTTTTGCTATAAGCTAAATCTAAAGCTTGTTTCGATAACATAAGACCCAACTGACTTCCATCAGCGTCAACTACACGAATTTCGTTATGTCTAATTGCCTCGTTTACAGATAACTCTTTCTTACTAATTAGAAAGCACCTCCAAAATAAAAAAAATATAAAACACGGCAAATCTACCCGTACTTTATATTATAAATGCAAAAAAAAATGATAAAATATCAAAAGTCAATTGCGTTAGTTATAAATATATTACCATAAGTCTATATGGACTCAGGTGAGAACGGATAGTTCTACTTTAATTTCTATCAAATTATAACACTATTAAATATCTATGTCAAGTTTTTATTTTAATTTTATCTGTTTTATGATATAATCTAAGTATAATTTTAGAAAGGCAATTTATATGAACGTTAACATTAAAATAAATCTGTTTAAAAATAATAATAACCCTAATTGTGAAATATGTCAATATAGCAGTCATAAAAATTCAAAACTCTTTTGTAACAGGTTGAAAAAGTCCGTAAAGTCAAATTTTAACTGTATCTTGTTTTTTTATTGTCCACTAAAAAGAAACCCAAAAAAAAGAAAGCAATTTAAATTCGACTTTACTGAAGAAGATTTTAAAATATAGGTTTTTTATGAATTTTAAATTAAACGATATTATAACATTAAAAATAATAGATATGACATTAGAGGGTTTTGGCTTAGGTAAATTGAATGATTTTGTTTTTTTTATAAAAAACGCCACAATTGGTGACATTATAACTGCAAAAATATCAAAAATACATAAAAGTTTTGGGTACGCAGATATTTTAAGTTTTATACAAAAAGGTGAAAATAGGATATCTGTAGACTGTGAATATTACAAATCTTGCGGCGGTTGTTGTTTTAGGCATATAAACTATGATGAAGAATTAAAGGTAAAACTAAACTCAGTAAACCAAAATTTAAAAAAAATAGCTAAAATTGACTATAGGTCAAACAAAATACTTTCTTCTGAAAAAATAATAAACTATCGCAATAAATGCTTTTATCATATAGGTTTAAATGACCAGCAAAAAATTATTAGTGGTTTTTTTAATGAAAATAGTCATATAATAACTGAAATTAAAGCCTGCCTTTTAGAACCTATTATATTTACTTATATAAAAGAAAAAGTTTTGATTTTTCTAAATGAAAAAAAATACTCAGTTTATAATAACAAATCAACAAAAGGTCTTTTAAAGGGTTTGTTTATAAGAACATCTAAAGATTTAAAGAGCGTATCTTTAGGTTTAGTTATAAATAGTGATACGTTACCTTTTGAAAATGAGTTTGTAAATTACGTAAAAACAAATATAAAAGATGTTACATCTTTATTTATTAATATAAATAAACTTAAAAATCAAGTTCACTTAACAAGTAAAAGTATAATATTGTTAGGTAATAAAAATGCTATAATATTAGATAATATTAGTAATATTAACCTTAAGATATCCCCTAACTCTTTCTACCAAGTAAATCCCGATGCTACAGAGTTGCTTTATAAACAAATTAAAAAAAATCTAGAACTTAAAAAAAGTGATGTTATATTTGATATTTATTGTGGTACAGGCTCAATTGGACTTTTTCTATCAGATGAAATAAAACATTTATATGGTTTAGATATAGTGAGTAAAGCTGTTTTTAATGCCAAAGAAAATGCCAAAATCAACAAAATAGATAACTCAACATTTATATGCGATGACGCTAAAAATTCATGCAACTATTTAAATACATTTGAACATAAACCAAATATCATAGTTATTGACCCGCCTAGAAAAGGTTGCGACATTAAATTAATAAAAACTGTAGTAGATATTTCACCAGAAAAAATTGTAATGGTTTCTTGTAACTCTTCTACAATGTCAAGAGATTTGCAGTATTTTTTAAATGCCAATTATTATGTTAAAGACATTACCTGCGTAGATATGTTTCCTAGGACTGGCAATGTGGAGACGGTAGTTGTTTTACATCGAAAACTCACATAATAAAACTTACATATTCTATAGCTGCATATCATGTTAATTTATTAGCTTAAAACTTATTTTTACTTACTTAAATAAAATGTTATGACTAAATATTTGCTTGTTAATAATTTGTTTAAAAAATTCTTGATATATATTTATCTATAATGTATAATCTATTATGATAAATAATATTTATAGTAAATATTTGTTGAATATTTAATATAAATTGGTTATTTTTTATAATTTTGTTTTTATTAATTTAAAATAAATATATATATAAATTTAGGTTAATTTAATATTATGTATAAAAATACCATAAAATTGCTGTATTAAGCTTTTGTTTATTATACTAAAAATTTAGGAGATTACATTATGAAACGTATTATCACTTTTGTATGTGTTTTAAGCATATTGTTTACAACAACTGGGTGTTTTTCATCAAGTTCTAATATAACAAATAGTAAAAATGCAACTAAAGAGAATCCATTAGTTTTTAAATTACCTCATAATCAAAATGAACAACACCCTGTTCATACTGCATTAATTCAATTTGCGGAAGAGGTTTTTCAAAAAACTGAAAGTAGAATTAAAATCGAAATTTTTCCCAATGCTCAATTGGGTACTGAAAATGAAATCCTTGAACAACTTATGGCTGGTATTATACCAATAACTAAGGTTTCTGCTCCAGGGTTAGCCTCATACAATGAGGGGTACCATACATTTGGACTGCCTTATATATTCGATGATGAAGAGCATTTTTATAGAGTAATGGACTCAGATATAATGCGTGAATTTTTCATGTCTACTATCGATGATAAATTTATAAGCCTAACTTATTTAACTGCTGGTGCACGTTCTTTTTACACTAAAGATAAGGCTATAAGATCACCTGAAGATTTAAAGGTCTTAAAATCCGTGTGCAAGATATGAAATCTCAAACTGATATGTTATCACAAATAGGCGGTACACCAGTTGCAATGTCATATGGTGAGGTGTTTACAGCTTTACAAACAGGTGTAATTGACGGTGGTGAAAACAATGTAACTGCACTTACAACAACAAAACACGGTGAAGTATCTAAGGTTTTTTCATTTGATGAGCATGCCATAATACCTGATATTGTTGTAATGAGCAGTAAAGCTTGGGAAATGTTAACACCAGAAGACCAAGAAATATTTCTTACAGCCTCTACCAATGCAACTGAATTTCAAAAACAAGAGTGGGATAAGGCAATTGAAATAGCTATCGAAGAAGCAAAAGCAATGGGAGTTGAATTTATTTATGATGTAGATAAAGAAGCTTTTAGGAAAGCTACAGCACCTTTAATCGATGTTTATTCTGAAAGATATCCAAATGTGAAAAATCTTTTAGAAGATATTTCATCTATTGACTAAAAATAGGAGAATATTTATGGAACAAATTATGACCAAAATCAAAAAAACAACAACTATTATATTATCAAGTATTACTTCTGTTTTTTTGTTAGCAATGACATTTCTGGTTTTATACCAAGTATTTACTAGATATATTTTAAACAACCCTAGTGAGTTCACTGAAGAAATTGTAAGATATTTACTCGTGTGGACTGGTTTTATAGGAGCTGCTTACTCTTTTAATACAAGAAGACATATGGCTATTGTATTTTTCCAAGATAAGTTGAACCCAACCATAAAGAAATATCTTGTAGCATTTACTAATTTAGTTATACTTCTTTTTGCGTTATTTATAATGGTAATAGGTGGTTTTAACCTTTCTTTAAGTACTATGGGTGCATTATCTGCTTTACTTAACATACCAAGAGGTTTAGTATACTTAATAGGCCCAATAAGTGGTATATTTATTATTATAGGCCAAGTAATTAACATATGGGAAGATTTAACTGGCAACATCATAAATATTGGGGAGGATTTATAAATGGGTATTCTAGGTTCTATTATTATTTTATTTAGCGTTTTTGTAATTCTTTTATTTATAGGTATACCTATATCAGTTAGTATTCTAATATCTTCAATATTTACAGCCTTAACAGAATTGCCTTTTGAGCAAATGTCATTTATTGCTCTTCAAAAAATGACAAGTGGTATCGAAAGTTTTTCGCTTCTTGCTATACCTTTATTTATATTAGCTGGTAATATTATGAATAACGGTGGTATTGCTAAAAGATTAATTAATTTTTCTCAAATCTTAGTAGGTAGATTACCTGGTTCATTAGCACATACTAATGTTTTAGGAAATATGTTGTTTGGTGCTTTATCTGGTTCTGCCGTTGCTGCTGCTGCTGCTATTGGAGGTACTTTAAGTCCAATTCAAGAAGAAGAAAATTACGATAAAGCCTTTACAACTTGTGTAAATATCGCTTCTGCCCCATCTGGTTTATTAATACCTCCAACAAGTGCTTTTATTGTTTACTCTACTGTTGCAGGTGGTGTTTCGATATCAACTCTTTTTATTGCTGGCTATATTCCAGGTATTTTAATGGGACTAGCTACTATGGTAATTGCTTATTTATATGCAAAAAAGCACAACTATCCAACATCTCCAAAAGTTTCTCCAAAAGTTGCTTTAAAAACAACTTTAGATGCTGTACCTAGTTTAGTTCTAATTTTTATTGTAATAGGTGGTATCCTCGGGGGTATTTTCACAGCAACTGAAGCAGCTGGCGTTGCTGTTCTATATTGTACTCTTTTATCTTTTGCTTATAAAAATATTAAATTAAAAGATTTTAAATCAATTTTATTAAAAAGTGCTTCAACAAGTGGAATCATATTATTTTTGATATCTGCATCTTCTGTTATGTCTTTTGTTATGTCATATACTGCAATTCCCCAAGCAATAAGTAAAGGGATATTATCAGTATCTGATAACAAAATTGTAATTTTCTTACTAATAAATATTATTTTATTAGTTGTAGGTACATTTATGGACATTACCCCTGCTACCTTAATTTTCACACCAATTTTCTTGCCTATTGTAAAAGAGTTTGGTATGACTGAAGTACAGTTTGGTGTTCTATTAATATTCAACTTATGCCTAGGTCTAATGACCCCACCTGTAGGCTCTGTTTTATTTGTTTCTTGTGGTATTTCAAAAATAACAATTGAAAAGGTTGCTAAAATGCTCGTTCCATATTTAGCTGCTTTATTAGTAATTTTATTACTTATAACATTTATTCCTGAAGTTTCTTTGTTTTTACCAAGATTATTTGGTTTAATATAAAAAATTGTTTTTATATTAATCAAAATTATAATTTATATAAAATAAAAAACAACAACATTATAGTTGTTGTTTTTTATTTTATATAAATTTAAATACTTAAAGCATTCTTATGAATATATCCAACATTGGTTATTTTATACCATCCATCTATTGAAATATTGCTATATGGTAATTTCGAACCACCTTTTACCACTTTTAACACTATACCGTTGTTATTTGGCTCTTTTCTAATATTCCAAGTACCTTTTTTTACTGTCACAAAACCTAAGTTTTGTTGTGTATCAGGTTTTGGTTTTATAGGATCTAAAGGCTTTATAGGCTGTGGTGAAGGTGAGTTAACAACGCTTTCTGTCAATGCATCTGCTAACCCCATTACTATTTCATTGAATTTACTGTCTAAAATATTATTATCTTCTACATTACTAATAAATCCTACTTCAACCAAACAACTAGGCATTCTTGAATTTCTATTTATATAATAATCGCCTTTATTGCCTGGCATACCTTTTTTCACGCCTCTATTTAAAAAGTAATTACTTAAAACATTATTAATCTTAGTTGCCCAATTTATAGTTGGAGCTAATGCATTTGTTACAACCCAAGTTTCAGCTCCTTTTGCCTCTGCTTTTGCCGCATTTCTATGGATGCTAACAAAAAAATCAACATTTAATTTATTGGCGTTTTTACATCTATCTTCAAGTGTTATAAACCTATCATCTTTTCTACTATAAAAAACCTCTACTCCTCTTTTTTTCAACTCTTCACCTAAATTTAAAACTAAATTTAAAACATCTGTTTTTTCTAATCTTAAACCATTAGTAGCCCCTGGATCGTGCCCACCGTGTCCTGCATCTAAAAATATTTTCATATATAGCACCTCTTTATATAGTATTCAAAACCTAAAATTAGGTCACATATAAATTAGTAATTAAATATTAATTTTATTTATATCTTTTATTGGGTTTTGTATAATAATATTTAAAGGTTGATATTTATGACAAATCACGTCTGTATTGAGATAATAACACGATTGGGATTTTGGATCAGATTATTTCCATATTTTGTACCCAAGAATTAATCGTGTTATTTTCACCACGAAAAGTGGACATTTGTGCACTTTCAAATACGTTTTCTCTTACGACTTAAAATACAGCTTGTACCCATTATTTGGACATTTTGTCAATTGTGAAATCAAAAAGCAAAAGAGACTTGATTTCTCAAGACTCTTGGCTACGTCAGAAATTATATCAATTCTGAATTGATTATATAGCAATAGAGATCGGTTGCAATACTCCTGCACGGACTAGCCGTATGCAAAATTTAGGGTCAAAATGCATACGGCTTGTCTTGTCCGTGTAAAAGTATGAAACCAAAATTGCATACGGCTTGTCAACTGCTTGGTCAACTTATATATACGGTCTACAGCGAAATGTCAACGCCACTATCTTGCTAATAACGCTGACATCGTCCTTTATAAAAAACATGAATCAAGTTTGACAAACTACAAACGTCCGAAATAGATGCAACCAGTAGAATCATACAATTTTTTCGCAACCTGATCTACAGAGTTTTTTAACTGTACATCCAAAATATCCAGCACGGTTAGACATGTCTGAATAATGAATTACAAACTACTTTCCCTGTGGGCTACACGACAAAACCCTATGTACTACTTAGTTGAAAATGTTAAACCAACACCAGCAACAACATGAACAGCACCAACCACCTGGCGATATCGCACTTGCGTTAAAATCTTTTTGGTCTTCTATTTTTTTGATAATCTTCATTTTATACGACTACTTTTTCATGAGAAATGTTGTTTTGAACATAACCTGTCCTAACTTGAATTCAGGAATAAAGCAAATTATTACTATTATGGAAATGGCAAGATCCTCTCATTGATCCCTGAGTGTTGATATTTTTGGTAACTCGGATGACCAACAGCGGGAAATCCCGCAATAAACGCTGGTGAAAATTCGGTCATATATACTTTTGATATAAAGATAAATTCAAATAGTTTTGAAGTTTCAAGATCAAAATAAACTGGATGCAAAGATTCTCGTTCCGCATAGGCATTAATATCTAATTCCGTTTGCGCTTTTTTTATTTCTGATAAACAAAACTCTTCATTGTTCTTTGTATACCAATCCAAGTCATGTTTATAGCATTCTAAACCATAGTAAGTAACTGCTTGGTAGAAAGTTTTAAAATCTTTGGGATCATCATCTTCAGTTACCTCAAGAACAGAATTTGAAAAAATAGACGTTAACCATTCGGGAGCATAGACAATTTTGCGTGTATTATTGACCGCTTGTGTATATTCTTCCAACGCTGCGATCATTGCCTTTTAAATATCACAATCTATCCCACCACCCGCATTAAATGAGTAACTGGTTAAATCTTCATCAAAAGACATCGCTGTTACAACATGGAAATTTTCTTGATCGACATTGTGCCTATAAAAAGTAATTTCATTTTGATTGATATAATCCAAATACTTGGCTAATTTTTTGTTTGTAATATTATCAATGACAATTTTTTTTGGTGCAATAAAACAATACCAAGATAGATTTATTTCGTGCCGTTCGATAATTTCTAACAATCCGTGCTCTGTCCCCAAGTTAGGTGTAAAATGTGAGGTTAGCCCTCCTGATGTAGCATATCCGATTCTAGCTTCATTTTTTATTGGAGACACGTAATACATAAGTATAATGCAGGTTGGCACATACACTTCCTTTTCAGTGTACATTTCCTTCATTTTAAACCAGCAAACTATGCTTGTATCCGTAAACTCGTCAAACAAAAAATTTTCGCTTTGAGTCTGTTCTCCAGAAAAAATCTTCACTTTTTCTGGGGAAATCAGATTATATCCTTTGGACATGAGCTTTGAAAAACTTCCCGTAATCGTTTTCCCCTTAATGCAAAAAAATTACAAACAAGCCATTAGTCGTTCAAACGCCTCACCAAGAGATGAACAAATGGCTTTATACATCGAAAAACCCTTGCCACCTGCAAAATTGACTCATTTAGCTTTACGGGCATACTGGTTTTACCCAAAAGATAATTGAATAAATAGTTGATATTTAAAAACTCGCAGTTTCCAATAAAAAGAGGGCATTCGTAACTCGGCGCTAATACTACGTCAAGTTTTTTTATTAGATTAAAATAGCCTAAATAACTCATCATTTCACGATAATTCAAGTAGTCATCCTTGGAAATGCAGTTAGGTTCAGAAATGACTTTGTTATTGATACCTTTAATTGTTAGTCCCATTTCACTCTAACCCTCCCTAAAAACACAACCAGTACGACTGTAGTGGCAACAATATATAGAATATGTTCTCGTAATTCTACAAAACTGAATTCCGAAATCCACAACATTTGTGCCACTTGAATGCAGTGGTGCATGGGGAATATATTTGCAATTTTTTGCACAAATAATGGAAGAGAATCGACTGGTAATGCAACCCCCGATGTGAATATCAAAGAAAGGAAGACACCAGAAGTTACCATATTGGCAGCACGAGAACCCTTTACCAGCAAGGCAATTAAAAATCCAATTCCGTCAAATATTACGATCATTACAAGATACAGTACTACCAACAGAAAAAAATCACCAAAATTCATATGCCAAGTCGCTCCATAGAAAGCGAATGAAATAAAGGTAAATAAAATAGTACTTAAAAAGCTAACAAAAGTAAAAGCCGACATAAGTGAAGCGAAATAAGTTCTGTATTTTGTTGGGTATGTAATGTATCTTTTTAAAATTTCTTGATCTTTCAATTCAACTACAGTTATCGGAATCCCAATTAGCCCTACATTTGCCAATAGAAAAACTATATTCACAGGTACTACCGTATCAATACCCAAAACGTGTGCGCCATAGCTAGTAGCTTCTTTGCCAAAGGCGCCTCCAAAAACGATGGTTAATATTATAGGTAAAACTATCATAAAAAACAAGGAAATTGGTTCACTCAGGAGAGCCTTAAGTTCAATTTTAAAAAAAGAAGTGTAAGCGCTACGCATTATAATCCCCTCCATCATAGCTATATTTCCCAGTGTAATAAAAATAAATATCTTCAAAATCAATGGCACTGACGTTACAATCACCGAACGAAATTCCTGCCAGCTTCAATTTATCGGTGGTGCTTATGTAATAACTATACACCGTACCAGAAACTTTTGAATCAATATCTATTTGTAATTTTTTGAGTTGATTTTCGATATTTTCTCTCTTATCTTTTCGCACCTTGATTACATCTGATTTGTTTAATGTTGACATTACTTTTTTAAGGTCACCATGTAATATCACTTTTGCATTATTCATTAGATAGACATAATCGGAATACTCTGCCGCTTGGTTCAAATAATGATCTGAAACAATAACAACTCGATTCTTCGATATTTCTGTTATAATATTCCAAATTTCATTTCGACTAAATGAATCTAAACCCGATGCTGGCTCGTCTAAAATAATAATTTCTTGCTTCGGCAGTAACGTCATAGCAA
>JBOFNA010000025.1:0-14417 GCA_051658665.1 Oscillospiraceae bacterium | reverse complement strand
ATGAGTATTGGTGCTAAATTTTTAATTATTGAACAAGATGATACATATGGTGAAGATCCGTTTGTTTGTTTGGGTAGATCTAGACAAAATTTAATTAATATGGGTTATGGAGATTTGTTTTAATTAAATAAATTAAATAATTTTAAATATAATTAGTACCTTTTAAAATTTAATATAATTTTAGGGTACTAATTGACTATATGAAAGTAAAAATAATGAGGAGATAATATGAAAAAGTTTTTAGATAAAGATTTTTTATTAGACAATGAAGTTTCAAAAAAGTTGTATCATGATTATGCAAAAGATATGCCTATTTTTGATTATCATAACCATTTGAATCCGAAAGAAATATATGAAGATAAAAAATTTGATAATATTTCAAAATTGTGGTTAGGTGCAGACCATTATAAGTGGAGAGTTTTAAGGAGTAATGGTATAACCGAAGATTATATTACTGGAAATAAGTCTGATTATGAAAAGTTTGTTGCATTTGCAAAAACTATTCCTTATACATTGGGTAACCCTATGTATCATTGGGCACACTTAGAGTTACAAAGGTATTTTGATATTCACACTACATTATCTGAAGATACAGCTGATGAAATTTATAACAAATGTAACGAAATGTTAAAAGAAGATAATTTTTCAGTTAGAAACTTACTAAGAAGAGCAAAAGTTACAGCGTTATGCACAACTGATGACCCTAAAGATGATTTGAAATATCATAAACTTTTAAAAGAAGAAGGGTTTGACATAAAAGTTTTACCGACATTTAGACCGGATAATATTATACATATTGAAAAACCTATGTTTTTAAAATATTTAAGAGATTTAAAAGATCAATTAAATGTTGAAATTAAAACAGTTGATGATGTTAAAAATTATTTAATTGATAGGATTAACTATTTTGACGAAGTTGGATGTAGAGTATCTGACCATGGTTTAGACCAAGTAATGTATTTAGAGTCAAGTTTAGAAGAAGTAAATGAAATTTTACAAAAAGGTTTAAATGGTGATACATTAACAATAAACGAACTTAGAAAATACAAAGGTTATTTATTGTCATTTTTAGGAAAAGAGTATAATAAAAAGGGTTGGGCTATGCAATATCATATTGGACCTATGCGAAATAATTCAACTAGAATGTTTAATAAATTAGGATCAGATGCAGGGTTTGACTCAATTAATGATGGGTTAGTTGCTGTTGATTTATCTAGACTTTTAGATAGTATGGACATTAGTGATGAGTTGCCAAAAACTGTTTTATACTGTTTAAACCCTAGTGATAATGCGGTTTTAGCATCTATGTTAGGTAATTTTCAAAGTGGTGGAATAGTTGGTAAAATTCAGTTTGGATCTGGTTGGTGGTTTATGGATACTAAAAAAGGTATGATAGACCAGATGGAAGATTTAGCGTCTATGGGTTTACTATCAAGGTTTGTAGGTATGCTTACAGATTCAAGAAGCTTTTTATCATTTCCACGTCACGAATATTTCAGACGTATTATGTGTAACGAAATTGGTAAGCTTGTTACAAATGGAGAGTATCCAGAAGATTATAAAATACTAGGTTCAATTGTTGAGGGGATTTGCTATAATAATATTAAGAACTACATAAAGATTTAGGAGAATTGATATGAGAAAAGTTATATCTATTAATGAAAAATGGAGTTTTTCAAAGGATAATATTAAATTTGAAAATGTTAACTTACCACATACATGGAATAATCTAGATGGGCAAGATGGTGGAGCAGACTATTTAAGACAAAAATGCTATTATAATAAAAAGTTAGACTTAATAAAAACAGATAAAAGAGTATTTATTGAGTTTGAGGGTGTAAATCATATAGCAAATGTTTACTTTAATGGTAATCATTTAGGTGAGCACAGAGGAGGTTTTTCAACATTTAGATATGACTTAACTGACTTAATTGGTGGAGAAAACTTATTAATTGTTGAAACTGATAATAGTGAAGAAATACCGGTTTATCCACAACAAGCAGATTTCACATTTTTTGGCGGGATATATCGTGATGTTAATATTGTAGAAGTAAGTGAAACACACTTTACTCTTGAAAAATCAGGTAGTGCAGGTATTTTTATAAAACCTACAGTTTTAGAAAATGGCAATGCGAACATTGATGTTTCTTTATATGTTAAAGGAAATTTAGATGGAGTTAATGTAAGATGCTCTGTTTTAGACAAAAAAGGTGAGGTTGTTTCTTGTGCTGAAGAGCCAGCTGTTAATAAAACAGTTGTTTTAATGCAAGTTTTCAACCCTAACTTATGGCAAGGTTTAGAGAACCCGTATTTATATACACTAAAAGCTGAGTTAGTTAAAGATGATATAGTTATTGATAATAAAGATATTGATTTTGGTGTAAGAGAATTTAAGGTAGATAATGAAAAAGGGTTTATTTTAAATGGTAAGGAAGTTCCGCTAAGGGGTGTTTCTCGCCATCAAGACAGACAAGATATTGGTTGGGCATTAAATAAAAAAGACCATGAAGATGATATGTCATTAATTAAAGAAGTTGGCGCAAATACAATAAGGCTTGCTCATTATCAACATAATCAATATTTTTATGATTTATGCGATAAAGAAGGTATGGTTATTTGGGCTGAAATACCATTTATTACAATGTTTATTGAAGGTGAAGAAGCTAAACAAAATACATTGGATCAAATGACAGAGTTAATTGCACAAAACTTTAATCATCCATCAATTTGCTTCTGGGGTATTTCAAACGAAATAACTATTGGTGGTGAAACACCAGAGTTAGAGCAAAACCAAAAAGAACTAGTTGATTTAATTAATAAGTGTGATAAATCAAGACTTACAACTTTAGCAAATGTTTCTTTTGTTGATATGGAGTCTAATCAAAACAAATTAACAGATATAGTTGGATATAACCATTACTTTGGTTGGTATGGCGGAGAGCTTGAACAAAATGAAGAGTGGATAGATGATTTTCACAAAAAGTATCAAGATAGACCACTTTGTATATCTGAATATGGGGCAGAGGGCATAATAACATTACATACAGATAACCCAGAGTGTAGAGATTATACAGAAGAGTATCATTCTGTTTATCATGAGCATATGTTAAAAATATTTGAAACAAGACCATTTATATGGGCGACATATCAATGGAATATGTTTGATTTTGCGGCAGATGCAAGAGATGAAGGCGGAGTGAAAGGTAGAAATAATAAAGGTCTAGTTAGTTTTGATAGACAAATAAAAAAAGATGCGTTCTTCATATACAAAGCATATTGGAGCCACGAAAAATTTGTACACATAACAGGTAGAAGATATTTCGATAGAGCATGTGAAAAGACCACTATTAAAATTTATTCAAATTGTGATGAAGTAACTTTATGTGTGAATGGTAAAGAAATAGAAACATTAAAATCAAATAAAATTTTTGTCTTTAATAATGTTGCATTACAAATGGGCGAAAATATAGTTACAGCTGTTTGCGGTAATTTTAAAGATGAAATAAAATTAAATAGATGTGAGCAACCTAATGAAAGTTACGTATTAGTTGAAGAAGAAACTCAATCAGGTGATGGTGCGAAAAACTGGTTTGAAGATTTATCTGCGAACAATACAGCTACTGTATTGGAGTTTAAAGAGGGGTATTACTCAATTAAAGATACAATTGGGGATGTTATGAAAAGTGAAGCAGCAATGTCTGTTTTTGAAAATATAATGAGTGCAGGAATGGGTGGATTGAAACCAAACCCAGGTATGCTTAAAATGTTACAAGGTATGAAAATTGAAGTTATTTTAAAAATGGCTGGTAAAAAGGTACCTGAAAATATGCATATAATGATAAATGCTGAATTACAAAAACACAAAAAATAATAATTAATAAAAGGCTATAAAATGAAAAAATTTTTAATTATAGCATTAACTTTAGCTATGTCATTTACTTTGCTTTACACACCGTCTTTGGCTTTAGCTAATGAAAAAATATACAATAGCAATATGGCAGTTTATCAGTCACTGGAAGAATGGGAGACAAGTGAAAATACAGATAGTGGCATTATACGTATACAAAATAATAAAAGCCGCTATCAGGGTGGATATATTGAATATGTAAAATCAGGTACAAGGTTTAACAATAATGTTAGGGTTGGGTATCACCCTAGTTTTAACAGTTTTAATTATTGGGATGGGTATTACTTTAGTAATAAAAAAAGCAATGAAAAATTCAATGTGTCTTTAAGTGCAAGTATTGGTCTTGTTTCTGTTAATGTATTAGTTAAAAAGAGAGGTAATTCAGGCACGTTTAAAAAAGCTAATGGAAATAGAAGAAGCAGACCATGGGTGAGAGCTGATATAACAACAAATTTATATGATATAAACTATTATAACGAATATGGTAGGCTTACTAACGTTATTAAAAATGGTTATAAAACAACTAAAACAAGCGATGTACAAATTTTTATAGGATATATATAAGTACATACTAAGGAGGTTAATTTAAATGAAATATTTTAAAATTTTGCTAGCTTTAAATGTATTTATGGTTATTATAGTTTCTATTATTGTTGAAATGCTTGACTTAACTGAAGTGTATTATATAAATGATTTTTTTGAATTATACTTAATATTATTGCCAATTTTAATCATTTCGGCTATTATTACATGTACTTTTTTTGTTAACGATAAAATAAAAGATTTAAAAGAAGAGATAAAAACTTTAAAAAAAGATAATATTATTAAAGAGTAAAAAGTTTAATATAGTGAAATCAAATGTAACATAAAAAGTTATATTACATAAAAAAAGATAAAACGCAAAATAATTATTTTGCGTTTTATCTTTTTTTAAAGCTATTTAAATTTATGTTATCTTAAACAATTTTTATAATAAAAAACTAATACAGTGTAGAATAAACTACACTGTATTAAAACGACTAAACAATAAGCCGGGTTCTGTCGTGTGTAACAATCTATCTACGAGTTTTGTCGCCAAAACCGTTAAGCCACCTACCTAAGGCACGCCGGGCAAGCGTTAAAGCCTTCTTGCGGTGTTGCTCCAAATAGGGTTTACATAGCCGTACAGTCTCCTGTACGCTGGTGAGCTCTTACCTCGCCTTTCCATCCTTACCATTTACTGGCGGTATCTTTCTGTTGCACTATCCCTGAAGTCGCCTTCGGCTGCCATTAACAGCTATTTTGCCCTGCGGAGCCCGGACTTTCCTCTTATACATCTTTTCAAATTGTATAAACTGTTACATAGTTTACTCGTTATTGTTATTATACCATAATATTTACTTTTATAAAATATAAATTAATATTAAAATGTAAAAAAAGTTTTAAAAATAGTGAAATATATTGTCTAGGAAATATTTAGTAATGTTTAATTTTGTTATTTAGTTAAAAAAATATATAAAAATTAAATGGTTAATGTATTTAAATTAAAAAAATTATAAATGTAAAATTTCTATTTAAAATAGAGTTTATATAATCTTTTTGTTATGGTTTAAATAAAACTAAGTAATATAGATTTAATTTTTATAAACAAAGTGTTTTTTAGTATTATAAAGATAACATTTAATATTTTATTATTACTTTGTTATCTAATATATTACTTTAAAAAAGTATATATTATGATATAATAATATTAATTAAATTAATAAGGGGTTTTTAAAATAGCCAAATATAAATATATTATTGAAGATTGTTATGCAGGATATAGCATTAAAAGATATTTGAAGCAAGTTAAAAGCATGTCAACGAATAGTATTAAAAATGTAAAATATAACGAAAATGGTATACTGTTAAATTATAATAACTCAAGAGTTTTAGATGTTTTACAGTCTGGTGATGTTTTAGAAATTAACTTTAAGGATGAAAATGTTAATTATAATATATCTAATATAGATGTACCTATTATTTATGAGGATGATGACTATATAGTTTTTAATAAACCATACAATATGGCGACACATCCATCTATGTTACATCAAAATGATACGCTTGCAAATGTTTTTGCAAAATATATTAACGATAAAGGTCAAAATATAGCTTTTAGGCCAATTAATAGGTTAGATAGAGATACGACAGGACTTGTTTTGGTAGCTAAAAATCCTCATAGTGCATATATGGCGTCTTTAACAATGTCAAAAAAGTATTATTGTATAATTAATGGGAATGTTAAAGAAAAAGAGGGAACTATAAATTTACCTATTAAAAGATGTGACGACTCTATAATTAAAAGATGTATAGGGAAAAGTGGTAAAAAATCGATAACTCATTATAAAGTTATAAAAGATTATAAAAGCTACTCTTTTTTAGAAATTGTTTTAGAAACAGGACGTACACATCAAATAAGAGTCCATTTTTCTCATATTGGGCATAGTTTAGTTGGAGATACACTTTATGGATATGGAGAAGAAAATGAAAGATTAAAAAGACAGGGATTACATTGTGGCGAAATAACATTTAATAGTTTAATATTAAATGAGAAGATAATAGTGAAATGTGACATTTTTGAAGATATGAAATCTTTTTTAGAAACAATTAAATAAAAGCAATATTTATACAAAAAGTTTAATTTTTATATAAATATTATACAAATAATTAACGATTTACTATTTAAAATTATCTATAAGACACAATCAAATGTTAATTTTAAATTAAAACTATTGTAATTAAAATAACTAAATGTTATAATTAAATCAACATTATTGTTGAAGAGGTGATATATTTGGATGAAAACAAACATAAAGATAATGTAAATAAAGATAATGTAAATAAAAGTGAATCAAAAAATAATCTTTTGAAATCTGTTTACTTTTTTTTAAAAGAAATATCTTATATAGTCGGTATAGCAGTTGTAGAGTTTTTGTTAGTTCTTTTAGAAAAATTTGAAATTGCATTTGCTGTTTTATGTAATTTATTTAAAATGTTTGTTGTTACAAAATTTGTTTTTGTATTTAAATTTACGCAAAAACATTTTAATGTAGTTATAACTGATTTTAAATATTTTCTTAAAAAAGTATCAGATATGAAAAGAATTTTATATGAAAAATTTAATAATACTAAAAATGAAAAAGGTTTAAAAGCTGCGTTAGAAGAGTTGAAATTGGTATTTAAAAATGGTATATATAAAAATAAATTTTTTGTTAGAAAAGTTATAAATATTGCGTTACCAACGATTTGTGCTTTAATTTTTGCTTTTAGCAGTTATACAATAATTAATTTAAATTATGTATTATCAGTAAATTATAATGGCAAAGATGTTGGTGTTATACAAAGTGAAAAATCTTATGATGTTGCAAAATCTAAAATGTTAGATCAATTGGTATTAGAAGATAAAAATGAAATTGCGACTCAAAAAAGTAATTTTACAATAACAGTTGCAGGTAAAACTAAAGTAAAAGAAGATCGTCAGTTAACTAGAGATTTAATTTCAGCATCTGGCGAAAAAATAGAAGAAGCGTATGGTGTTTATATAAATGGAGATGTTATTATTGCAGGTAAAGATAAGGATGTTATTGAAGGTTATTTAGAAAGTAAAAGACAGCCTTATATTGATAGTAATCAAGGTAGTATAGTTAGCTATGTATCTGATATACAAATTGTAGAAGGTCTTTACCCTGTAAACTTAGTTTCAGAAGATAATATAATATTAGAAAAATTAAACTCAGACGTAAAAGAAAAGAGATTATATAAAGTTAAAAGTGGCGATTATCCAGAGATGATATCACAAAAAAACAATATTACTCTTGGAGAACTTAGAAATTTAAACCCAAACTTAATAGATTTAATGGTTGTTGGTAGAGAAGTTGTTATATCTGCAAACAAACCTTTATTACAAGTGCAGATTGTTAGACAAGAGGTTTATCAACAAGAAATAGGTTATACCATTGAAGAGATAAAAAATAGTCAGTATAATACTGGGTATAAAAAAGTAACTCAAGATGGTAAAAACGGAGTTTCTCAAATTACGGCACAGGTAACATATATAGATGGTATAGAGCAGTCAAGACAAACTGTCAATAGCCAAATTATTACAAAACCAATAAATCAAGAAATTACAGTAGGTACTTCTCAAATAAGAGGGTCTGGTAGTAGTAATACAATATCTTATAATGGCGGTCCCGTAGGTAGTGGAAAGCTCTTATGGCCAACTTCAGGTGGACGAGTATCTAATGGATATTTAGGTTATTACAACCATAAAGCAATTGATATTTCAAATAACTATGGTGCGGCTATTTATGCAGCAGATGATGGAGTTGTTGTAACGTCTGGATGGTCAAGAAGTGGTTATGGATATTATGTTGTTGTTAACCATGGAAATGGTATGCAGACATTATATGCACATAATAGTAGAAACGCTGTATCTCCTGGTCAAGTTGTGAAAAAAGGACAAACTATTGCTTATGTAGGTAGTACTGGGAACTCAAGCGGAAACCATTTACATTTTGAAGTTATTGTTAATGGGTCAAAAAGAAACCCTATGATTTATTTATAATATAAAAAAACGCAATTTAAATTGCGTTTTTTTATTACAAAATGTTTTACAATAAAAAAAAGTGTGTTATAATGGCAAAAGATGTTTATTTAAAATTAACAATTATTTTAGATAAACAAACTTTTTTTGATAATAATAATAAATATAGAAAATATGACGTAAATATATTATACATACTATACATATTATATAAATTTTATATAATATTTTTTACACATAATTTAAAAGGAGACAAATCTCTTGGAAAAGATTATTATAAATGGTGGAAATGTTTTAAAAGGTAGTGTTAATATAAATGGTGCAAAAAATGCGGCAGTTGCGATTTTACCGGCAGCTGTTTTAGCTAGTGAACCTTGTGTAATTGAAAACATACCTAACATAAGTGATATTTCTATACTTATAAAAATTTTAAATGAAATGGGTGCAGTTACAAAACTTATTAATAAGTCTACTTTATATATAGATCCATCTAAAATTAATAAGTATAAAATTTCATATGATTTAGCAAGACAATTGAGAGCATCTTATTATTTTATGGGTGCTTTGCTGAGTAAATTTAAAAAAGCTGAAGTTCCGTTACCTGGTGGATGTGATTTTTGTGTTAGACCAATTGACCAACATCAAAAAGTTTTTGAATCTTTGGGGGCAACGGTTAATATTGAAAACGGCGTAGCAAAGATATATGCTGATAATTTGAAAGAGAGTCATGTTTTTTTTGATGTTGTATCAGTAGGTGCAACCATTAATGGGATTTTGGCATCTGTTTTAACTGAAGGTGTAACAATTTTAGAAAATGTTGCGAAAGAGCCGCATATAGTAGATGTTTCTAACTTTTTAAATACAATTGGTGCAGATATTAGGGGAGCTGGAACTGACACTATAAAGGTGCATGGGGTAAAGAGTTTAAAAGGCGGTAGCTATTCTATAATACCAGACCAAATTGAGGCAGGCACATATATGACAATTGCAGCAATTACAAAAGGAGATATTTTAGTTAAAAATGTAATACCGAAGCATTTAGAGCCTATTACAGCTAAACTGTCTAAGATGGGCCTTGAAGTTACTGAGTTTGACGAAGCTATTAGAATTAGATACTCTGGAGAACTTACTAAAATGAACATTAAAACAATGCCACACCCTGGATTTCCTACTGATATGCAATCTCAATTTACTACTTTGTTGACTGTAGCACAGGGGACAAGCATAGTAACTGAAGGTGTTTGGGATAACAGATTTAAGTATATAGAAGAGTTAGTACGAATGGGAGCGAGCATTCAAGTTGACGGAAGAGTGGCCGTAGTTGAAGGTATAGATCAACTAAAAGGTGCAAAAGTAAAAGCTACTGATTTAAGAGGTGGAGCAGCTGTTATTATTGCTGGACTTGCAGCTGAAGGAATTACAGAGATTGAGGACATACATCATATTGAGCGAGGATATGGTGGCATTATAGAAAAACTAAAGGCTTTAGGTGCGGATATTAAAAAAGTGTATGTTCCTGAAAGAGAAGAAGCGAAGGCGTTATAAATGACAAAATTAGTAACGCTGTACAGTGGAAGCACTGGAAATGCTTCTGTTATATATAATGAAAACACTAAAATATTAATAGATGTAGGTAAATCTGCTAAAGCGACAATTAATGCTTTAGCAGATTTAAATATAGATCCAAATAGTTTAGATGCTATTTTAATAACTCATGAGCATGGTGATCACATTAAAGGACTTAAAGTTTTTGGTAGTAAATTTAATGTACCTACATATTCAAAAGATGCTGTTTTAAATTACATACATGAAAATGAAAAATGTTTTCATAAAGCTAAACTTATACCTATAAAGAACGAATTTTACATTAATGATATTTACATAAATGTTTTTAAAACAAGTCATGATAGTCGTGATAGTTGTGGGTTTACTTTTACTGATGAAAACTATATTAAAAACTCTATAATAACAGATACAGGTGAGGTTAGTGATGATATTATACAAAATTATTTGTGTAAATCAGAAAACATTATTTTAGAGGCAAATTATGATGATGCAATAATAGATATTAGTAGTTATCCTGCATTTTTGAAAAAGCGTATTAAATCAAGCACAGGACATTTATCTAATAAACAATGTGGTGAAGCAATTTTTAAATTAGCAAAATTGGGGACGAAAAACTTTTTACTTGCACATTTAAGTAAAGAAAATAATATGCCTATTTTGGCTTTACAGACTGTAAAGTACAATATTGAAGATAAAAGCTTAGTAGATCAGTTAAATATAAAAGTTGCAGATAGAGATTTAATTTCGTATATTTAAGAGGTGATTTAAATAAATATAGATTTGATTTGTGTTGGTAATATTAAAGAAAAATTTTTAAAAGATAATATTAATGAGTATTTAAAAAGGATACAGGGTTTTTGTAAATTAAATTTAGTTGAGTTGAAAGAATTTAAAGTTATAGATGAAAATAATTTGAATGTTATAGATAAAGCTTTAAAAAAAGAAGAAGAATCTATTTTAAAAATAGTTGATAAAAAAAGTTATATTATTACTTTATGCATTGAAGGCAAACAGTTATCGTCTGAAGATTTCACAGAAAAGATTAATAATATTATAACGTTTGACAATAAAAGCAAAATTACATTTATTGTTGGGTCGTCCTACGGTTTAAGTCAAAATATTAAAAATATTTGTAATTTTCAAATGTCAATGTCTTTAATGACATTTCCGCACCAGTTTTTTAGGGCGATGTTGTTAGAGCAAATATATAGATCGTTTACTATATATGATAACTGTACCAAATCATGGATTAAATATATTTTTTAAATTTATATAAATTTAAAAAAATGACAGAACTATCATTAATATAAAAGTTATTTTGCAATTTCAACTATTGTTGATAAAATTAAAATATCATCTAATGGTTTATCAGACATATCAGTTTTTACTTTGGCTATATCATCAACTATATTTAAACCATCATAAACTATGCCGAAAACAGTATGTTTACCATCTAACCAGGGTGTTCCACCGTTTTCTTTATAAGCACTTATAATATCTTCTGTATAAGTTGATTTTTTAATTTGACTTATAGATCTTTCGTCAAAATTGTTAGCTTGAACAATAAAAAATTGACTACCATTTGTGTTTGGACCACTGTTCGCCATTGATAATGAACCTCTTAAGTGTATAGCGTTGTCATTTATTTCATCTTCAAAAGTAGTGCCCCAAATGCTTTCGCCACCCATTCCAGTAGCAGTTGGGTCACCACATTGTATCATAAAATCGTTCATAACTCTATGAAATAAAATATTATTATAATATCCATTTTTGCAATGTGTAACAAAGTTTTCCACAGTCTTTGGTGCTATATCGTTAAATAAAACAATTTTAATATCGCCCATGCTTGTTTTCAATGTAACAGTTGTATCACCTTTTTTTAATTTGTTGTTTTTTATCATAATTAACTCCTTATTATTGTTAATTATATCATATAATATTGAAAAAATAAATTACAATAAATGAAAAATTTAAAAATAAAATAAATTAAGTTGTTTTTATTAATTGACATTTAACAACAGTATAATATATAATTGTATAAGTGTGATATAAATTTTTATATCATAGAAAGGAAATTAAATGATTTTTAGTGATTTAAACTTGCCTGAAGATATATTAAAGGCAGTTGATGATATTGGCTTCTCTGAGCCAACAGAAATACAAGAGAGAGCAATACCTAACATATTAGAAGGTAGAGATGTAACAGGTAAGTCTAGAACAGGTACAGGGAAAACGGCCGCTTTTTCAATACCTGCTATTATTAACGTAAATGAAGAAAATAAAAAAAATATTAGTACTTTAATTTTATGTCCAACAAGAGAACTTGCAATGCAAGTTTGCGAAGAAATAAAAAAGTATAGTAAATATAAAAAGATTGTTAAAGTGTTACCTATTTATGGTGGTCAAAGTTATGATAGACAAATTTCAGGTCTTAAAAATGGAGCTAATATTATAGTTGGTACTCCAGGTAGGGTAATTGACCATATCAATAGACGTACATTAAAATTAAACAATCTAAAAACAATAATCTTAGACGAAGCAGATGAAATGCTTAATATGGGTTTTAAAGAAGATATTGAAACAATCTTGGAAAAAGCAACTCAAAGAGAACAAACAATTTTGTTCTCAGCAACGATGCCTCCAGATATTTTGAAAATAACAAAGCAATATCAAAAAGACCCTGTTTTTGTTGATGTAAAAACTGATGTTAATACTACAGCATTAATAACTCAATATTATTGTAATGTACCAAAAATGAAAAAATTAGATACTTTAAATGTTTTACTTAGATATGTGGCACCAAAACTATCTATTATTTTTTGTAATACAAAAAAAATGGTAGATGAATTAGAGAGTTCTTTAAACATGTTAGGTTTTAATGCAGCAGGTTTACACGGCGATATGAAACAAAATATTAGAACTACTGTAATGTCAAAATTTAAAAATGGTAAAGTTAGCATATTAATAGCTACAGATGTTGCCGCAAGGGGAATAGATGTAACTGGTGTTGATGCCGTTTTCAATTATGATATACCGCAAGATGTTGAGTATTATGTGCATCGTATAGGTAGAACTGGTCGTGCTGGTAAAGAAGGCCAATCTTTTACTATTATAAATGGTAATGGACAATTTAGAGATCTTGCAAAAATAAAAAAAGAAACAAATGCAAATTTACAATACTTTAAGGTTCCTACACCTGAAGTTGTAAAAAATAAAAACAATATTGATTTTGCTAGTAAAATAATAGGATTAATTGACGATAATATAGATAGTACAATGTATGATTATCTTGTAGAACAAGGTTGTACTGGTGAACAAATAGCTAAAGCTGTTTTAAACTATATAGCCCCTAAAGAGAAAAAAATACCTTATGTAGAAAATTTAAAAGATATGAATACATCATCAGTTGGCGGCGGCGGCGGCGAGTCTAAACCTAGAGTTAATAGAAGCTCACAAGGTTATAAGCAAGTTGAAATATCGTTAGGTAGAAAAGATGGTATCTCACCAAACCATATTGTTGGTGCTATAGCAGAAGCTACAGGTATAAGAGGAAATAATATAGGTAAAATAAACATTTTACCAGATTCAAGTATTGTTGAAGTACCTGATCAATATTTAGATATTACTATTGAAAAAGTTAATAAAACTAAAATAAATGGTTTAGTTGTTTCTGTTAAAGCAATAAGCGTTAAAAAAGAAACATCTTCCTTTAAACCAAGAAAAAATAATTTTACGAGTAAAACTAAAAGACCAAAACCGAATTTTTTGTCGGCAAAGCCAAAAAAATAGCAAGGAGAGCAGCTTTTGATATTTTCTAAATGTGGTGAAATTGATTATGAAAATTTATATATGATGCAAGATACACTAGATGGTTGTACTGAATCGTATGTTTATATATGGGATATTAAAAAAGATATTTTTAGAATATCCAAAAGTTTTATTAATAAATTTCCGTTAAAAAAATATGTAGTGACAGATATAATAAAAGACTGGATTTCATTAACTCACCCTGAAGATGTAGCGAACTTTAAAAAAAGCGTTGAGGGAATAATTGCTGGTACTGAAACAAGGCATGACCTTGAATATAGAATAAAAGATAATAATGATGAATTTATTTGGGTAAGATGTGTAGGCAACCTTTTAGAGACAGATAATGGTGATAAAGCGTTAATTGGAACAATATCTAATATTACAGTTAAAAATAAGTTTGATGAAATTACTGGCCTAATGGTTAGAAGACATTTTCAGAATACTACAAAAAAGCTGTTAGAAAAAGGAAACGAAGGTTTCCTTATGGTTCTAGGTATAGATCATTTTAAAGGCATTAACGAAAAATATGGTGAAAAATTTGGTGATATTGTATTAAGAGAAATATCCAAA
>JBOFNA010000024.1:0-4321 GCA_051658665.1 Oscillospiraceae bacterium | reverse complement strand
ATATTGGTCAGGTTTTAGAAGTTCATTTGGGGTATGCAGCTAAAGCTTTAGGTTGGCAAATAATGACACCTGTTTTTGACGGAGCATCTGAAAAAGATATTGTAAAATGTTTGAAAAAGGCTGGGCAAAGAGAAGACGGTAAAAGCATTTTATACGATGGCAGGACAGGTGATGAGTTTGACAATCCGGTAACAGTTGGGTATATGTACTTTTTGAAATTGCATCATTTAGTTGACGATAAAATTCATGCTAGATCAACAGGTCCGTACTCATTGGTTACACAGCAACCTTTAGGTGGTAAGGCTCAATTTGGAGGGCAACGTTTCGGAGAGATGGAAGTTTGGGCGTTAGAGGCGTACGGTGCGGCTTATACATTACAAGAAATTCTGACAGTAAAGTCAGACGATATTACTGGTAGAGTTAAAACTTATGAAGCTATTGTAAAAGGTCAAAATATACCTACTCCAGGGATACCTGAAAGTTTCAAAGTTTTAATCAAGGAACTACAGTCACTAGGTCTAGACATGAAAGTTTTAGACAAAGATAATAAAGAGATAGATTTACAAGTGGTAACAGATGATGATGATATAGGCATATCACCAAGTAAAGAAGAATTTGTAGATGTTTTGGTTGAAGAAGAAGTTGCAGAGAAATATACAGTTGATGAGCCTGAAGAGGACATTGAAGATGTTGAAGATATTGTAGATGTTACAGATATTGATAGCGTTTTTGGTGACGATGACATAGATGAAGAACTGTAATAGAGGGGAGTCAAATTTATGGAACATAATGCTTTTGAGTCAATAAAAATTGGCCTTGCTTCACCAGAGCAAATTAGAGCGTGGTCATTTGGCGAAGTTACAAAACCCGAAACTATTAACTATAGAACATTAAAACCGGAGAGAGATGGGTTATTTTGCGAAAGAATTTTTGGACCGCAAAAAGACTGGGAATGTTACTGTGGTAAATATAAACGTATTAGATATAAAGGTAAAGTTTGTGAAAGATGCGGAGTAGAGGTTACTAAAGCTAAAGTAAGACGTGAGAAAATGGGTCATATTGAATTGGCAGCACCTGTTTCTCATATTTGGTATTTTAAAGGAATCCCCTCAAGACTTGGTTTATTACTTGATATATCTCCTAGGTTACTTGAAAAAGTTTTGTATTTTGCATCTTATATTGTTATAGATAAAGGGTTTACACCGCTTGAAGATAGACAACTTTTAAGCGAGTCTGAGTATAACGATATGAGAGAAAAATATGAAGACGAATTTAAAGCTGGAATGGGTGCCGAAGCGATTAAAGAACTTTTGAAAAAAATAAATTTAAAGCAACAGTCTGAAGATTTAAGGGTAGAACTTGAAACTGCAAGTGGACAAAAAAGAGTTAGGCTTTTAAAAAGACTAGAGGTTGTAGATGCTTTTTTACATTCTAAAAACAACCCTTCTTGGATGGTTTTAGATGTTATACCAGTTATACCACCTGACATAAGACCTATGGTACAGTTAGATGGTGGTAGATTTGCTACATCTGATTTAAATGATTTATATAGAAGAGTTATAAATAGAAACAATAGGTTAAAAAGGCTTTTAGATTTAGGTGCTCCAGATATCATTGTAAGAAATGAAAAAAGGATGCTACAAGAAGCAGTAGATGCTTTAATTGATAATGGAAGACGTGGAAGACCAGTTACAGGACCTAATAATAGACCTTTAAAATCGTTATCTGATATGTTAAAAGGAAAGCAAGGCAGATTCAGACAAAACCTTTTAGGAAAAAGGGTTGATTACTCTGGGCGTTCTGTTATTGTTGTAGGACCTGAGCTTAAAATGTACCAATGTGGGTTACCAAAAGAAATGGCGCTTGAGCTATTTAAGCCTTTTGTTATGAAAAGGCTGGTTGAGACCAATATGACAAACAATGTGAAAAGTGCTAGGAAAATGGTTGAAAGAGGTCATAATTCTGTTTGGGATGCCTTAGAAATTGTAATTAAAGATCATCCAGTACTTTTAAACCGCGCACCAACATTACACAGGTTGGGAATACAAGCTTTTGAGCCAATTTTGGTTGAAGGTAGAGCTTTAAAGTTGCATCCATTAGTTTGCTCAGCTTATAATGCTGACTTTGATGGTGACCAAATGGCCGTACATGTACCTTTATCAGCAGAAGCTCAAGCAGAGGCAAGGTTTTTAATGTTGGCAGCAAATAACCTTTTAAAGCCATCTGACGGACACCCTGTTGCTGTGCCTACACAAGATATGGTTTTGGGGTCTTATTATTTAACAATGTTAAAAGAAGAAGATAAAGGCAGCGGTAAAACATTTAGAAACAATGAAGAGGCATTAATGGCGTATAACGAAGGTTATATAACGTTACATGCACCTATTAATATAAGAGTTTACGATAAAGATATAAATTCAAATGTACGAATTGAAACGACTGTTGGTAGAGTTATTTTTAATGAGTTTATACCTCAAGATTTAGGCTTTATAGATAGAGCGATAGAGAAAAACAAACATTTATTAGAGGTATCTTTTTTAGTAACAAAGAAATCTTTAGGAAACATTATAGAGAGATGTATAATGGTTCACGGGACAGCTAGAACAGCAGAAGTATTAGATAAAATTAAAGAAACAGGATTTAAATACTCAACAAAAGGTGCAGTTACAGTTGCAGTTTGCGATGCAGTTATACCGCCTCAAAAACAACAGTATTTAGACGAAGCTGAAGAAAGCATTGAAAAGATTACAAAGCAATATAAAAGAGGCTTAATAACAAATGAAGAGCGACTTGAAGCGATATTAAATATTTGGGATAAAACAACTAAGAAAGTTACAGAAGCATTGACAAATAACTTAGATAAGTACAACCCAATATTTATGATGGCAGATTCAGGAGCAAGGGGTACAATAAACCAAATAAGGCAATTAGCGGGTATGCGTGGTCTTATAGCTAACACGGCAGGTAAAACAATTGAGATACCGATTAGGTCAAACTACAGAGAAGGACTTAATATACTTGAATATTTCATATCTTCTCGTGGTGCAAGAAAAGGTCTTGCAGATACTGCGCTTAGGACAGCGGACTCTGGTTATTTAACACGTAGACTTGTAGATGTATCTCAAGATGTTATAATAAGAGAAGAAAATTGTGGTAGTTTAGAAGGCATTACTGTTTATGACATAAAAGATGGAAATGAATTAATAGAACCATTAGTTGAAAGATTAATGGGTAGATATCCTGTTAATGATATAATACATCCAGAAACAGGAGCATTGATAATAAGCAAAGATAAAATAATGGACCTTTTAGATGCTGAAAAAGTTGTTAAATCTGGAATTGAGCGAGTTGAAATAAGGTCTATATTGAAATGTAAAGCAACTTATGGAGTTTGTTCAAAATGTTACGGAACAAACCTTGCAAATGGCAACCCAGTAGCTATAGGGGAAGCGGTTGGTATTATTGCGGCACAATCCATAGGAGAGCCTGGAACACAACTTACAATGCGTACTTTCCATACTGGAGGTATAGCGGGAGCTGAAGATATTACACAGGGTCTTCCAAGAGTTGAAGAACTTTTTGAAGCAAGAAAACCTAAAACTTTAGCAATAATAAGTGAAATTGATGGCGAAGCTAGAATTGAAGAGATAAAGAAAAACAAACACGTTATAGTAACAAACCCAGAAACAGGCGAAGAGTTTGAGTGTGAAATAACATTTGGTTCAAGACTGAAGGTAAAAGATGGGGACATATTAAAAGCTGGTGATATGATTACAGAAGGGGCTATTAACCCACATGATATATTAAGGGTTAAAGGTGCAACTGCTGTACAAGATTATCTAATACAAGAAGTGCAAAGAGCTTACAGGATACAAGGTGTTGATATTAACGATAAACACATTGAAGTAATTGTAAGGCAAATGATGAAAAAAGTTAGAATTGACAACTCGAAAAATGAAAACTTACTATCTGGGGCTATGTCAGACAGAGGTATTGTATATGCAGAAAATCAAAAAATCAACGATAGAATTAAAAAAGGCGAAAAAGGTTTAGAAGAAATAACATTTACAGATACACTGTTAGGTATAACAAAGGCATCATTATCAACAGATAGCTTTTTATCAGCGGCATCTTTCCAAGAAACAACAAGAGTATTAACTGAAGCAGCAATAAAAGGTAAAGTAGACCATTTAGTAGGTCTGAAAGAAAATGTAATTATAGGTAAATTGGTACCAGCAGGTACTGGTTTGGCTAGGTATAGAAATGCAAGTTATGTAAAACTTGTTGAAGATGAGCAAGAAAAAAAAGCAACAGGTTTAGA
>JBOFNA010000023.1:0-5526 GCA_051658665.1 Oscillospiraceae bacterium | reverse complement strand
AAACGCCATTTTCATTATTATATAAACAATTTATATTATTATTTTGCATACTTACTTGTAGTGATAAAGATATATTATAAATACCACAATCTAAGATTTCTATTTCGCTTTTTGTAGGGCAAAAATTTATATTATTATTTATTTTTGAGTTGTTTATAGATATTTGTTGTGGAACATCTTCGAACTGAATTTTTTGAGTTAAATTTGAATAAGCAGAAAGCGAAGGTGTTGATTGACAAATTTTTTCTTTTATTATATAAGGTACGGGTATATTGCAATTTAATGTTAATTGTTTTGCACAAACATTTTTGTTGCAATTACAAGGATTAGGTTTACAACAATTATTTATGTTGTTATTGCAATTACAAGGTTTAGGTTTACAACAATTGTTTATATTGTTGTTGCAATTACAAGGTTTAGGTTTACAACAATTGTTTATATTATTGTTGCAATTACAAGGTTTAGGTTTACAACAATTATTTATATTGTTGTTGCAATTACAAGGATTAGGTTTACAACAATTATTTATATTGTTGTTGCAATTACAAGGATTAGGTTTACAACAATTGTTTATATTGTTGTTGCAATTACAAGGATTAGGTTTACAACAATTGTTTATATTGTTATTGCAATTACAAGGATTAGATTTACAGCCATTTTGATTATGATTACATTTATTTAGCATGTTAAATAAATTATTGCTTGAACACTCGTCAAAGCAGTTAAGAGCATTGTAACTTTTATTACATTTACACATATTATCACTCCTCTTTATATAATATGCTGTAATAAATTTATTGACATAATATTATTTAAGGTCGTATAATTAATATGAAAATTAGGAGGTAATATTATGATAGAATTTCATGGTGTTAGTAAAATTTATAAAGGCGATAAAAAAGCAGTAGATAAATTAAATTTAATAGTTAAAAAAGGAGATTTGTTCGCTTTTATAGGACATAATGGAGCAGGCAAAACAACTACAATAAAAGCATTAATGGGAATAATAAGTTTTGAAGAAGGCGAAATTTTAATAGATGGCATATCAGTAAAGAAAAACAGTGACAAAACAAAAGAAATAATGGCGTATATACCAGACAACCCAGATTTGTATGAAAATATTAAAGGTATAGATTACTTAAATTTCATATGCGATATTTACAAGGTAAATAAGGAAAAAAGAGAAATAAAAATAAAAGAATATGCAGACTTATTTGATATAACAAAAAATTTAGGCGATAAAATATCTACATATTCTCACGGAATGAAACAAAAATTAGCATTAATTTCTGCATTTGTACATGATCCTAAGATTTTAGTTTTAGATGAACCTTTTGTAGGGCTTGATCCAAAAGCAAGTATTATACTAAAAGAATTAATGAAAAGTTTATGTGATAAAGGCAATTGTATCTTTTTTTCAACACATGTACTTGATGTTGCGGAAAAATTTTGTAATAAAGTTGGTATAATAAAAGGCGGAAAACTAATTAAATCAGGCAGTATGGATGAGATAATAGGTAAAAAGTCTTTAGAACAAGTGTTTATGGAGTTAAGTGAGTAATGGAACAATTATTAAGTTTATTGAAAATTGAAATTAAAAATTCATTAAATGGTGTATTAAAAAAACAAAAGAAGAAAAGCATTTTCACAATACCTATTATAATTTTAGTTGTTATAGCTATTATTTTTTATGTTGTCATTTATTCAGACATAATTTTCGGGTTTTTTTTGGGGTCAGGGTTGGAGTATAGTGTACCTGTTACAATGTTAACTATTTTAAGCGTTGTAATTACTTTTTTATGTATACAAAGTATCAATGGATCTATATTTAATGTTAAAAATTTAGACACAATTATAAGTTTACCAATAAAGATTAAATATATTGTTTTTAGCAAAATACTATCTATGTACAGCACATATACATTAATTTCGATTCTTGCTGTTACTGGTATAGCTATATCTTATTTTAAAAATATTGGTTTTAGCTTTGTAATGCTTTTTAATTTTTCTAAATATGCTTTTTTAATACCAATTATACCTATATGCATTGGTATAATATTGGGCGGTGTTATTTCTTATGTATCATCTAAATTTAACATAAGTACATTTTTAAACATTTTTTTAAATATATTAATATTTATATTATTAATGTATGTTTATCTTGGTGGAGGAGTTACACCAGAAACGGTTAAAGTAAATACAACAATTAATAAAATTTACCCATTTGCTGATTTTTTTGAAAACAGTTTTAAAAATGGAAGTATTGTTGATGTTATTATTTTTGGAGTTATATCATTGGTATTAATTTTAAGTTTAACATTTATTTTATCTATCAAATATTTAGAGATAAATAACGCAGTATCAAGTGTATTTACAAAAAGTAATTATAAAATGAAAAGCCTTAAAACAAATGGTGTTATTGAGGCCTTATATAAAAAAGATATGAAAATATTTTTATCATCACCAATATATATTTTAAACTATGGGTTAGTTCCAATAGTCTTAGTTTTAGGATCTATATATTTATCATTTTTTAATAAAAACATTATTTTAGAAAATATCGATATGATAAATTCAGGAAAGGAAACATTCTGGTATTATGTACCAATTGCATTAGCATCAGCTACTGCAGTTTTTGCTACAACATCTGTGTCAATATCAATAGAAGGTAAAAGCTTTTGGGTTGTTAAAAGTTTACCTATAAAATTTGAAAGTGTATTTATCAGTAAAATTTTATTAAGTTTAACTGTACAAATACCAGCTGTTTTTATATCTTTAGGAATTTTAATGTATGTAGTAGGGTTTGATTTTAATATTTTTATTTTTACATTAATTTTCACACCATTGCTATGTGTTTTTACTTCAATTAGTGGACTAATTATAAATATAAGGTTTCCAAAAATGAATTGGAAAACAGAGGTTGAGGTTATTAAGCAAAGTTTATCATCATTTATTAGCCTAATGGCATTTATGGTATTGGCGTTTGCTTTGATGTATGTTACAAGTGTGATAAAAATTGATAAAGTTTTATATTTAATAATTGTTTGTTTAGTATTTTTTGTAATGGATGTATTAGCTTGGAGTTATTTAAATAAAGTTTCAGTTTTAGAACTACAAGAGGTTTAGATTAAAAAACAGATAACATTTTTCGATGTTATCTGTTTTTTAGTGTATAATATATTACAAATAGTATTTATTATTTATTTAATACACTACTTTTAAAAAAAGTTTTTTTAAAATCTTTGATATTAAAGGGAATAATAGGGTATAGGTAACCTTTTGAACCTATTGTATGGTTAGTGACTAAAAATATAAAAATAATAATTGTTCCGACAGTGAAACCAATAAAATTACCTAAGAAAGTACAAAAAAGAAGAAAAATACGCATATATTTTACTGCATAACCTAACTCTATATTAGTTTGTGAAAGTGTAGCTATTGAGGTAAATGCCATATAAAAGATTGGTTCAGCTGAAAAAACTCCAGTTTTTATTGCAAAGTCACCTAAAATTAAAGCACCAACAACACTTAAAGAACTTGATAAACTAGATGGGGTATTTAGAGAGGCTAATCGTAGACCATCGATACCAATTTCAATTATCAAAAGCTGTAAAATTACAGGTAATGGTGAGGGGTCTTTTACTGGTATAAAAGATAATAAGTCGGGTAAAATATGTTGGTTTTGTAATAAAAGCAACCATATTGGGGTTAGAAACATTGTTGCAAAAAAAATAGATATTCTTAAAAATTTAAAATAGTTACTAGTTAAGGATGGAAAGTAAAAGTTATCTGCTTCTTGTAATAGGTCAAATAATGTTGTAGGTAAAATAATGACAGATGGAATATTATCGATAATTAATATAATACGTCCTTCTAAAATATTCCAACTGGCAACATCTGGACGCTCTGTAATTTTCATTTTTGGAAAAGGGTTAATTATTTTTTTACCGAAAATAATTTCAAGAACATTTTGAGAGTTTAAAAGACAAGAGTCAGACTTAAAGTTTTGTAATTTATTTATGATGTCTTGTAATAGGTTAGAGTCACTTATACCGTTTATGTGTCCTATTGCTATGTCTGTTTTTGTTTTTTGACCAACTGACAACATTTTAAAAACAAGTTTTTCATCTCTAATACGTCTCCTTATTAAGGCTGTATTAAAAACTATTGTTTCATTAAAACCATCTTTCGATCCTCTTAATACTTTATCTTTATCAGGTTCTTCAATGCTTCTTGTTGGGTATGTTCTTAAATCTATAACGACAGCACTATTAAATCCATCTATAATAAGCGCAGTTTGTCCTTGCAAAACACAATTTACGATATCATGAACATTTGTTTTTATTGATATTTCAGTATAATTTAAAAAATGTTCGCAAAATAAAGTGATGTCATTAACATTATTTAAATGATCTTTTGTAATATAATTAAAATTGTCTAAAATACGCTGAAAAATTTCATCTTTAATAAAACCATCAATAAAATAAAAACAAAGTTTTTTATTATATGCATAATGAGTTTTTTTTATTATGTCAAAACTTTCATCAACTGCTAAAATGTTTTCTAAAATATTTTTATTTTTTTCTATATCACTGCTTAATATCAAAAGGTGGCTCCTTAAAATTTATGATAAATATTTTTTATTTTTAGTTTGTCTAAAAATATTTTAGATATGTATAATTAATATTTTAATTTAAATAAAAATATTAATATACTAATATTAAAAGTTGTGTATTTAGATTTTTTTATATATAATTTAATGAAAAGGGTTTTCTTATTTTAAACTTAAAATAAAAGAGGGAGTGTTTTTGTGTTTTCTAAAATTTTAGTTGCTAATAGAGGTGAAATTGCGGTCAGAATAATAAGAGCCTGTAAAGAAATGGGTATAAAATCTGTAGCAGTTTATTCAGAGGCAGACAAAGACTCATTACATGTTAAACTTGCAGATGAATGTGTATTTATTGGTGGTAATAGTGCGGAAGAAAGCTATTTAAAGATACCGTCAATAATATCAGCTGCAATTGCACATGATGTAGATGCAATACATCCGGGGTATGGGCTTTTGTCTGAAAATCATAAATTTGTAAAACTTTGCAATGTTTGTGATATAAAATTTATTGGACCTAATAGTGATATAATAAAAAAGATGGGAGATAAAGATGAAGCAAGGAAAACAATGATAAGCGCAGGAGTACCAGTTATTGAAGGTTGTGGCGTAGTTGAAGATATTGATGAAGCTAGAGAAATGGCAATTAATTTTATTGGGTTTCCGTTACTTATAAAGGCAAGGGATGGAGTAAGAAACAGAGGAACTAGGTTGGTAAAAAATGAAGAAGATTTTGACAACGCTTTTATTTCTGTAAGTAGACAAGCCGAGGCAGATTTTGGTGATGGTGCTGTTTATATGGAGAAATTTTTAAAAAATGTTAAGCATATAGAAATGCAAATTTTAGCAGATCAATTTTCAAATGTTATTTGTTTAGGCGAGAGGGATTGCTCTATACAGAGAAAAAACCAGAAATTAAT
>JBOFNA010000022.1:0-6367 GCA_051658665.1 Oscillospiraceae bacterium | reverse complement strand
CTTGATGCCCAAAAGCTAAAAGAGGGCAAAGAACTCATTAAATATTTCTGCTCGCCCTGCGCTGCTACTAAAACCAACGGCGGTCGCACTCGCAATCTGCCGAGCCACGCACCCGAAAAATGGCAAGCGTTCAAAGCCTACAACAAGCGTGATGTGGAAGTGGAAGCTGCCATTCAAGAGAAACTCTCAAAATATCCCGTCCCCGATTTCATCTGGGATGAATACCACCTCGACCAAGAAATCAATGACCGTGGTGTTGCCGTAGATATGAAGTTTGTTAATAATGCCATTGAGATGGACAAGAAATCTCGCATTGAACTGACCTCCACTATGAAAACATTGACAGAATTGGATAATCCAAATTCGGTACAGCAGATGAAACAATGGCTTTCGAACAATGGGATGGAAACAGATACGCTTGGCAAAAAAGTCGTGGCAGAATTGCTGAAAACCGCTCCACCAGAGCTGCGGGCGGTGCTTTCTCTACGACAGCAGCTTTCCAAATCCTCGGTCAAGAAATATACCGCCATGGAAAATGCAGTCTGCGCCGATGGTCGCACAAGAGGTATGTTTCAGTTTTACGGCGCTAATCGCACAGGTAGATGGGCAGGACGGCTGATACAGATGCAGAATCTGCCGCAAAATCATCTGCCGGACCTATCACAGGCACGAGGCCTTGTTCGTGGTGGTGACTTCGATGCCGTGAAAATGCTTTATGAAGATGTGCCGGATACGCTGTCACAGTTAATCCGCACAGCCTTTGTGCCACGGGACGGATACAAGTTTATCGTGGCAGACTTTTCCGCTATTGAGGCTCGTGTTATCGCTTGGTTTGCAGGTGAATCCTGGCGAGCCGATGTGTTTGCAAATGGTGGAGATATTTACTGTGCATCAGCGTCACAGATGTTCGGTGTTCCCGTTGAAAAGAACGGTATTAATAGCCATCTGCGGCAAAAAGGTAAGATTTCTGAACTCGCCCTCGGTTACGGTGGCTCGGTTGGCGCACTCAAAGCAATGGGTGCGTTAGAGATGGGTCTTGAAGAAGATGAACTGTCAAATCTGGTTCGGGCTTGGCGGCAGTCCAATCCGAACATTGTGAGGTTTTGGTGGGATGTTGACCGTGCCGCTAAAAAAGCGGTCAAGGAGAAAACGACCACTGAAACGCATGGTATTCGCTTTATTTATCAAAGCGCTATGCTCTTTATCACTCTCCCATCTGGCAGAAATCTTGCCTATGTCAAACCACGCATTGGCGAGAATCGTTTCGGCGGCGAGTGTGTTACTTATGAGGGTGTTGGCGGAACGAAGAAGTGGGAACGCATCGACAGTTATGGTCCCAAGTTTGTGGAAAACATTGTGCAAGCGACTTCTCGTGACATTCTCATGTTTGCCATGCATACGCTGCAACACTGCTTTATCACCATGCACGTCCACGATGAAATTGTAATTGAGTGTGACAAGCGGGTATCGGTTGACGCAATATGCGAGCAAATGGGAAGAACTCCGCCCTGGGCGAAAGGTCTGTTGCTTCGTGCTGATGGGTACGAAACGGAATTTTATAAAAAAGATTGATCCCTTGGTACTCAAAGTGGCACTTTCTGTCCTTTGGGTATCAGAGGGAGAAACCCCTACTAAAAATAATGGAGGATTTATATATGATGCAAATTTATAACTATGAAGGAAACGATGTCCGCACCGTCAATCAGAATGTCGAGCCGTGGTGGGTGCTGAAAGATGTGTGTGATGTGTTGGACCTCAGCAATTCTCGCATGGCATCGGATAGACTTGATGAGGATGAAAAGGGTGTAAGTATTGTTGACACCCTTGGCGGAGAACAGGAAATGACCGTTATTAGTGAGAGCGGATTATACAATGTCATTTTTCTCTCACGCAAACCGCAAGCTAAAAAATTCAAACGTTGGGTAACCCACGAAGTACTGCCTTCCATCAGAAAGCATGGAGTCTATGCTGTTGATGCTGTGCTTGCTAACCCAGATATGATGATTGCCGCTTTGCAGGAACTGAAAGCGGAACGCAATAAAAGCAAAGTGCTTTCAGAAACTGTAGCAGTACAGAATCAACAAATTGTGGAGATGAAACCAAAAGTATCTTATTACGATGTTGTTCTTAATTGTAAAGACCTTGTCGCAATTTCCGTTATCGCAAAAGACTATGGTTGGAGTGCCAACCGCATGAACAGATATCTTCATGATAAGGGTGTTCAGTTTAAGCAAAGCGCCATCTGGCTGTTATATCAGAAGTACGCTGAAAAAGGCTATACAAGCACCAAAACTCATAGCTATCCCGCAAATGACGGCAGTGTTCACACAAAGGTTCATACTTATTGGACGCAAAAAGGCAGACTTTTTGTCTATGGTCTTATGAAAGAAGATGGCTATTTGCCTTTGATTGAACAGGAGGACTTCTATGAAGATTGATAGATTTAATAGCGAGGGTTATTTTGACCCTACTGCATACGAAGCAATGTCTGCCGTGGTAAAGGAAGAACGAGCACAGAAAGTTTTCAGGCCCATCGTATACATCTGCTCACCCTATGCAGGCGACAACGAATTGAATGTTTCTATGGCAAGGCGATACAGTCGCTTTGCCGTAGATAACGGATATATTCCATTTGCTCCGCATCTGCTGTTCCCACAATTTCTTGATGATAGCAATCCCGAAGAGCGGAAGCTTGGACTCTTTTTCGGCAATGCACTGATGAGCAAGTGTGCAGAGGTTTGGGTGTTTGGTGAGCGTATCTCCAGTGGTATGGAGATGGAAATAAAGAGAGCCAAGCGGAAAAATTATCGTATCAGATATTTCACCGAAGACTTAAAGGAGGTTTTGGGATGAGCCTTAAAGTAAAAATCGCAGTCTGTAATCGCAAGACTGACAGGAAATATAAAAATCAAGAGCATGACTGGAGTTACATCATAGAGAGAAACCGCACACCACTTCGCACCTCGGAAACCGCTGAGGAATACCCGAAGCTTCCTAAAAAGGAACGGGATACTCTAAAAGACAACGGTGGTTTTGTGGGCGGCTGGCTTAAAGGCGGTATTCGCAAGAACGGCAATGTTATCAGCCGCTGTATTGGTATGCTTGATGCTGACAGCACCCCAGATATCACTGACTTTCTCGCCACAGTAAAAACAGCCTTGCCGGATACAGAGTATTTCATCTATTCCACTCACAGTCATACAGCAGAAAATCCAAGGTATCGCATTGTAATTCTCTTTTCTCGCGACGTGACCGAAGATGAATATCCCGCTTTGATGCGAATGGTGGCAAAGCAAATCGGCATGGATTATTTTGACGATTCTACCTATCAAGCGAATCGCATGATGTTCTGGGCATCTTGTCCGTCAAACGGCGAATTTGTCTTTGAGGAGCAAAACGGCGATACTCTCGACCCAGACAAGTATCTCGCTATGTATACCGATTGGCATGATGTCACCCAGTGGCCGACTTCCTCCCGCCAGTCCGAGGTGATTAGCCCCAGTGTCAAGGAGCAGTCAGACCCACTCGCAAAAGACGGAATGGTCGGTGTATTCTGCCGCACGTATACGATTTCGGCGGCGATTGAAGAATTTTTGCAGGGAACTTATTCGCCTTCTGCCGTAACTGGCAGATACGATTATACCCCTGCTGACTCCGCTGCCGGTGTTGTAATCTATGATGATAAATTCGCATACAGCCATCACACCTCAGACCCTTGCTTGTGAAAAGCTGCTGAATGCCTTTGACCTTGTGCGTGTCCATAAATTCGGAGATGCGGATGAGAAAAAATCCTTTAATGCTATGTGCGATTTTGCGAGTAAGGATGAAAAAGTTAAGCTGGTGATGCTTTCTGAGAGACAGGAAAAGGCGGTCAGCGAATTTACAGAGATCGAGGACGATGATGCGTGGAAAAAACAACTGGAATATGAATCTCATTCTACGGTGTTAAAAAACTCGCTGCATAACCTAACCCTTATTTTGCAGAATGACACCGCCCTAAAAGCAGCTTGACGGCATGGAAATTAAGGGTGATCTTCCGTGGAATCACCCTTCAAAATACTGGCGAGATGCAGATGATGCACAGCTTATCAGTTATATTGATTCCAACTACGGTGCTTTCTCTGCAAGAAACTATCAGATTGCTGTGGCGAAAGTTACCGATGACCGCTCCTATCATCCTATCAGAGAGTTTTTAAATGCACTGCCTGAGTGGGATAAGATGTCCAGAGTGGATACCTTGCTGATTGATTATCTCGGTGCGGATGATAATGTCTACGTTCGCTCTGTCACAAGAAAGACCTTGTGTGCCGCTGTCTGCCGTGTTTTAAATCCTGGATGTAAGTTTGATTCTATGCTGGTATTGAACGGTCCCCAAGGTGTTGGGAAAAGTACGCTAATTTCAAGGCTTGCGGGTGAATGGTTCTCGGATAGCTTGAACCTCGGCGACACGAAAGACAAGACAGCTGCAGAAAAGCTACAGGGATATTGGGTTTTAGAAATTGGAGAACTGGCAGGACTGCGAAAAGCTGAAGTGGAAACGCTCCGCTCTTTCCTCTCAAGGCAAAATGATATTTACCGTGCTGCTTTCGGCAAACGTGCCACACCGCATTTAAGGCAATGTGTATTTTTCGGCACGACCAATGCCGAGTCAGGCTATCTTCGCGATACCACGGGCAACCGTAGATTCTGGCCTGTGAAAGCTCCCGGTAGCGGTACAAAGCACTCGTGGGAATTAACAGACGAGGACGTTCAGCAGATATGGGCAGAGTGCCTTACTTATGTTAAGGCTGGTGAAAAGCTGTATCTCGATCAGAATGTAGAGCAACTTGCTAAGGCAGAACAACGCGAAGCCATGGAAGCGGATGAGCGTGAGGGCTTGGTGCGTGATTATGTTGATACCCTGCTGCCTGATGATTGGGAGACGATGGATTTATTCGAACGCCGCAATTTCATTAGTGGTAATGAACTCGGTGAAATCGGACGCAAAGGCACGGTCAAACGCACCACTGTATGCAATATGGAAATATGGTGCGAGTGCTTTGGAAAAGAAAGAGCCAATCTGAAACGTGCCGATTCTAATGAGTTATCATCCATATTAATCAAACTCGACTGGCAGCGTTCGCCAAACAAGACCAGAACCACTCTTTATGGTCCTCAATATTTATTTGTTCCCAAAGAGTGTTCCTAGCGGCGTTCCCAATTTTGTGGTTGTTCCGGGTACAACGTTAAGTTCCTAAAAAGAGTGTCAGGAACTCCTCTCGGAACAACCCAAAACGTGGCGGCGGTAGCCAACTTTGTAGGCTCTGTTCCTATGTTCCTAATATTTATATATAAATTGAATTAGTAGTATATAAGCCGTAGGATACCGCAAACGCACATATTCGCGCGCATAGAGGTTTTTAGGTTTTGAGAACAGGAGGTAAAAATGCTTGAGAAAGCAATAGAACAAAAATTAGTTAAAGCCACAAAAAGCATGGGCGGTATCACCGTCAAGTTTGTAAGTCCCAGCTTCAATGGGATGCCCGACCGCCTTGTGTTACTCCCTTATGGCAGACTTGCTTTTGTGGAAGTAAAGGCACCGGGCAAAGTTCCAAGACCACTACAACTTGCAAGGCATGAGATGCTACGGCGGCTCGGCTTTAAAGTATATGTGCTGGATAACGCAGAACAGATTGGAGGGATTCTCGATGAAATACAATCCACATGAATATCAGAATTATGCAACCGAATACATCGAGAAGCACCCTGCCTGTGCTGTCCTACTCGATATGGGATTGGGGAAAACTTCCATAACATTGACCGCGATTATAAATCTGCTGTTTAACAGCTTTGAGATTCACAAGGTGCTTGTAATTGCACCGCTGCGGGTGGCACGAGATACATGGACTGCTGAAATCGCAAAATGGGATCATCTCTCCGAGCTGCGTTTCTTAGTCGCAGTCGGCACAGAGCAAGAACGCAAAACTGCCATTCAACAACAAGCGGATATCCACATCATCAACCGCGAGAATGTCCAGTGGCTGATCGAAAGCAGCGGTATCCCATTTAACTTCGATATGGTGGTGATTGACGAACTCTCCTCTTTCAAAAACCACCGCACAAAGCGATTTAAGTCTTTAATGAAAATGCGACCTTTTATAAACCGCATTGTAGGCTTAACCGGCACTCCTGCAAGCAACGGACTGATGGACTTGTGGGCAGAGTTTAGGCTTTTGGATAAAGGTCAGCGGCTTGGGAGGTTTATCACCCAGTATCGCAATGACTACTTCACACCCGACAAGCGAAATGGACAAATTGTGTTCAGCTATAAGCCACTGCCCGGTGCAGAGGAAGCGATATACAGCCAAATTTCAGACATCACCATCTC
>JBOFNA010000021.1:0-3047 GCA_051658665.1 Oscillospiraceae bacterium | reverse complement strand
TAAATGTGTATACCCACACATAATAGTTTTTGTATGTTTTTTTGATATCTCACATAAAATATCTATCAAATTTGATAGCAAATTTTTTATTTCGCAAATTTCGTCTATTAAATATAAACGTATATCTAAAGCTACTTGATCATTTCGGCTTCTCGCTGTATGTAGATGCTTACCTTGTTCGCCAATCCGCTCTGTAAGCACAGTTTCAATAAACATATGAATATCTTCAGCGTTTGTATCTATAGATAATTTGCCTTTTACGATGTCATCTAAAATATTTTCTAATTCATTTATTATATTATCTGCAGCATTTTTTGGTATAATATTTTGTTTTGACAACATTTTTGTATGTGCGATACTACCTAATAAATCGTTTTTATACATTCGGTTATCTGTTTTTATTGAACTATTGAATTCTTTGACTATATCTTCTGTAGGTTTTTTAAACCTTGCTCCCCAAAGTGACATAAGAACCTCCTAAAAATAGTATACAAAAAATAGTATAAAAATAACATTGTGTGAATTTTTATTCATTTTAAAAAATTATAACATAAATTAATTTAAAAAAAAACTAATATTTATAATCTTTTTTGCCAATACTTTTTTTAACGATAGTTAGGAGAAAGAAACATGGTAAATAAAGTAGTAATATGTGGAGTAGAAACATCTAAATTAAAAGTTTTAAAAGAAAAGGAGAAAATGGAGCTATTAAGAAAATATAGAATAGAAAAAGATATAAAAGCTAGAGAAAAATTAATAAATGGAAATTTAAAGTTGGTTTTAAGTGTTGTTAGAAAATTTTCTAACAGGGGTGAAAATTTAGACGATATTTTTCAAGTTGGGTGTATGGGACTTATAAAATCTATAGACAACTTTAATATGGATATGAATGTGAGGTTTTCGACTTATGCGGTACCTATGATTTTAGGTGAAATTAGAAGATATTTAAGAGATTATAATAGTATAAAGGTTACAAGATCAATGCGAGATACAGCTTATAAAGCTATGAAAGCTAAAGAGGTTTTGATAAACAGAAATTTGAGAGAGCCTACAATTGAAGAAATTGCTCAAGAGATAGATTTGAAAAAAAGAGATATTGTAATTGCTCTTGAATCTATAGTTGAACCTGTTTCTATTTTTGAGCCTATATATTCAGACTCTGGAGATACTATGTATGTTATGGATCAGTTAGGTGACCTAAATGATGATAAAAATTGGTTAAGTGAAATATCAATAAAAGAAGAAATTAAAAAACTAAGCAATAGAGAAAAAAGCATATTAGAACTGAGGTTTTATAAAGGAAAAACTCAAATGGAGGTTGCGGAAGAGATTGGTATAAGTCAAGCACAAGTTTCTAGACTTGAAAAAAATGCAATAGAAAAAATAAAAAGATAGTAATTTAAATTTTAAGTTATCATAAAATTATTATATAAGAGGTGAGTTTATGATAACGTATAAAGAAATTTCATGTAAAGATGTGATAAATTTAAGATGTGGAACAAATTTGGGAACAGTAAGAGATTTAGAGATAGATGTAGAAAGTGCAAAAGTAAAAACTATAATAGTATATGGAAGATGTAGATTATTTTGGTTTTTCGGAAAAAGAGAAGCTTATGCTATAAAATGGTGTGACATTAAAACTATTGGTGAAGATACTATATTGGTAAATATAGATTTAGCTAAAGATCATATTAATTATAGTGATAAAAAAATATTTGATAAAATTTTCAGTTAGATATTGTATTTCTTTTATTTATATGTTAGAATTTATCAGTAAAACACACGTAGGCTTATCATTTTGGTGGCAAATTTGCTTTTATATGATGTAAAAAAAAGACCTACGGAGGAACAACCAAGGAGGATTAATTATGGCAGTAGTTTCAATGAAACAATTATTAGAGGCGGGTGTTCATTTTGGACATCAAACAAGAAGGTGGAACCCTAAAATGGCACCTTATATTTTCACAGAAAGAAATGGTATTTATATCATTGATTTACAAAAAACTGTGAAAAAGTTAGACACCGCATACAACTTTATAAAAGAAGTTGCAGAAAGCGGACAAGAAATTTTATTTGTAGGTACAAAAAAACAAGCACAAGACTCAATTAAAGAAGAGGCATTAAAAGCTGGCGCACATTATGTAAATGCAAGATGGTTAGGCGGCATGCTAACAAACTTTTCAACAATTAAGAGAAGAGTTAGAAGACTAGAACAATTAAGAACAATGCAAGAAGATGGTACTTTTGAACTTTTACCTAAAAAAGAAATTATAAAACTAAATTTAGAAATTGAAAAATTAGAAAAATTCTTAGGTGGCATTAAAACTATGGATAAATTACCAGGTGCTTTATTTGTAGTTGATATAAGAAAAGAAAAGATAGCCATTGCTGAGGCTAAAAAATTAGGTATTCCAATAGTTGCTATTGTAGATACAAACTGCGACCCTGATGATATAGACTATATTATACCAGGTAATGACGATGCAATAAGAGCAGTTCAATTAATAGCAGGAGCTATGACTCACGCTATAGTTGAATCAAGACAAGGTGTAGATGCTTTCGTTGAAGAAACAGTTGAAGAAACAGTTTCAGAAGCTTAATAAATTTTAATTATTTTATGGTTGTTTTATTTAACGACCATAAAATAATTATGTTAGAAGAACTTTATTACTTAATTTTAACTTTTATATTAATAAAAATTACAAAAATAGGAGGTTTATTATATGAGTTTTACAGCACAAGATGTTAAAAGTTTACGAGAAAGAACAGGCTGCGGTATGATGGAGTGTAAAAAAGCACTTACAGAGTCAGATGGTAACATTGATGCAGCCATTTCTTATTTAAGAGAAAAAGGGTTAGCAGCGGCTGCTAAAAAAGCAGGTAGAGTTGCAGCAGAGGGCATTGTTTATGCTACAGTAGAGGGCAATAAAGGCGTAATAGTTGAGGTTAACTCAGAAACTGATTTTGTTGCTAAAAATGAGCAATTCAAATCTTTTGTTGATACAGTTGCAAAAACAATTTTAACCACAAACCCATCAGATGTAGAA
>JBOFNA010000020.1:0-6133 GCA_051658665.1 Oscillospiraceae bacterium | reverse complement strand
CCACCTAATTCAAAGAAATTATCGTCAATTCCAATTTGTTCAACTTGTAATATTTCTTCAAACACTGATGCTAATATCTTTTCTTTTTCACTTCTTGGGGCTAAATATTCTTTTTCGCTTTTTACTATTATTTCTGGTAATGTCTTTTTATTAAGTTTTCCATTTTTTGTAACTGGTATCTCATCAATTATCATCATATATTGAGGTATCATATATGATAGTAACTTTTCGCTTAGTTTTTCTCTTATTTCTCCTAAGTTTATTTCATCTGTTACAAAATATCCATGTATTGCTTTTTCTCCATTTATTTCTCTTACTATTATTGCTACATCTTTTATTTTATCAATTTGTCTTGCTACATTTTCTATTTCTGAAAGCTCTATTCTCAACCCTCTTATTTTTACTTGATCATCTACTCTTCCTAAATATTCTATGCTCCCATCTGCAAGCCATCTTCCAAGGTCACCTGTTCTATATATTCGACCCTCACCATATGGATTCTCTATAAACTTTTCTGCTGTAAGCTCTGGCTTATTTCTATATCCTCGCGCAAGCCCTATTCCGCTTATTCCAATTTCTCCTATCATACCTATTGCACATCTGTTTATTCCATCT
Source organism: Oscillospiraceae bacterium (assembly GCA_051658665.1). GTDB lineage: Bacteria > Bacillota > Clostridia > Oscillospirales > Ruminococcaceae > JBOFNA01. Next base: position 5,518 of record JBOFNA010000020.1, on the reverse strand, counting down.
AATATATGCATTTTTATATTTGATATTGGTTTTCCTATCGGAACTTTTCTAATATCACTGCTGTCACAATCGTAATACGTTACATCTATACTTGCCTCTGTTGGTCCATATAGGTTAGTTAACTTTTGATTTGTAAGCTCTTTTCTAAACTTTTTAACACTTTCTACCGACAATGCTTCACCACTGGCAAATACTTGTTTTAGCGTTTTTAATTTCTCTTTTTCTTTCTCGTTATCTTCTAAATGTGTTAAAAACATATTTAGCATCGATGGCACAAAATGCATTGTTGTTACTTTGTGTTTTTCTATTGTTTCGCATATTTTTTCAGGCGATTTTTCATCACCTTGCTCTAACATTACTACTTTTGCTCCGTAGAATCCCCACCATAACATTTCCCATACTGATACATCAAATGTATAGCTTGTCTTTTGCAATATTGCACTGCTTTCATATATTGGATATTTTTCGTTCATCCAATATATTCTATTTATTACTGCTTTATTTTCTATTTCTACACCCTTTGGTTCACCTGTTGTGCCTGATGTATAAATTATATATGCTATATCGCTCATCTTATTTATCTTTTTAAGATTGTCTGCTCTTTTTGAATATCCTTTTATATTGATGTGCTCAATATTTAAATCAAACTCTTCTACTCCAATATATATTGTTGCTCCTGCATCTTTTAACATATACTCTTTTCGTTCTTTAGGTGCTTTTGGGTCTATTGGCAGGTAATATCCTCCCGCTTTTAATATCCCGTATATTCCTACTATCATCTCTATCGATCTATCTATTACTAGCCCTACTGCACAGTCTCGCCCTACGCCCTTTTCTCGTAACTCTTCTCCTAATGCATTCGATCTTTCATTTAACTCTCTATATGTTATGCTCTCATCTTTATGCTCTACTGCTATGTTGTCTGGGTGTTTTTTAACTGTATCTTCAAATATCTCTACCAATGTTCTGTTATTGTTGTATTCTTTGAAAGTTTCGTTAAACCCTTCTATTGCTTTTTCGCTTTCGCTATCGCAATGATATATATCGCAAATTTTATTTTTGGGGTTTTCTAATATACTACTTAAAATCTCCTTAAAGCTTTTCAAAAACCTTTCTGCTGACTGTTCACTAAATAAGTCTGTTGAAAACTCTAAATCCAATATGTATTTATTATTATTTGGAGTTATTGATAATAGCAAATCAAACTTAGCTGTATTTCCCTTGTGTTCTATCATTTTAAGAGTTAAATCTTTTGTTTTAAGCTCTACCTCTTCATTATTTTGTAAAACAAGCATAACATCAAAAACAGGATTTCTAGTAGCATCTCTTGTTACATCAATATTTTTTATAATTTCTTCAAATGGATATTCTTGGTTTTCTAAACTGTTTAAGCATATATCTTGAACTTCTTTAAGATAATTATTGTATGTTTTGTCACCACTTGGATAAGTTCTTATAGGAAGTGTGTTTACAAACATTCCCATAATATTTTCTGTTTCTTTAATAGTTCTTCCATAAACTGGAGATCCGATTACAATATCTTCTTGTCCACTATATTTCCTAAGCATAACATTTAAAATTGATACAAAAAGCATATATTCCGTTACACCATATTTTTGACAAAATTCAATTATATTTATTGTGTAATTTTCATCTAAATTTAAATATACATTGCTTCCATTCATAGTTTTTTCATTAGCTCTAGCAGTATCATACGGAAGTTCTAGAGTCTGTATCCCTTGAAGTTCATTTGTCCAAAATTTTTGTTGTAATGACATATCTTTCGTCAAAATCCATTCACTATAATCTTTGTATTGCAGCTCTTTATTTTCTAGTATCTTTCCATCATACAAGTCCTTGAATTCGCTTATAAACATCCCCATAGTCATAGCATCCGAAATTATGTGATGCATATCAATAAGTAAGTATCTGCCCATAGTTGTTTTTGCTATCATAACCCTAATAAGCATATCGGAGTTTAGATTAAAGGGTTTTGTAAATTCTTTCATTATGATCTCTATATCTAAATCTCCAAAATCATTGCTCTCTAATTGACATTCAGCACTTTTCAATATGTTCTGTAAATACATTTCATCATTTACTATAAACTGTGTTCTGAAAATTTCGTTGCGTTTTATTATTTCGTTTATTGCATTCTGAGCTCTTTCTTCACTTATATCCCCTATAATCTGTACGCAACCTGACATATTGTAAGCTATTGAATTCTCATCAATTTTATGTATCATATACATTCTCTTTTGTGTTGATGACATTTCATAAAACTCTTTTTCTAAAGATTTTGGTATTGACACATATTTTCTTTGTGTATTTATACATCTTTCTAGCTCTTTAGCAGTTGGATATTGAAAAATATCCTTAATAGTGAGTCTTACTCCAAGCAAAGCTTCAATTTTATTTATTGCTTTAGTAGCTCTCAATGAATGTCCACCTATCCTAAAGAAATTATCATTTATTCCAACTTTATCAACATTTAAAACTTCTCTAAATGCTTCTATAATTTTTTCTTGAATTTCATTTTCTGGTGAAGTGTAATCTTCTTTAAATTCTAACTCTGGTAATTTGGATTTATATACCTTCCCACTTCTTGTAAGTGGGATTTCATCAAGACTTACAAAAAACTCAGGGCACATATATGATGGAAGCGACTTCTCCAACTCCTCTTTTATATTGGAAGTACAATTAGTAAAGTTACTATTAGTGTAGTATGCAATCAGCATAACTTGATTATGTATCTCTTTAGTAACCACAACCGCATCATCGACTCCTTCAATATTACGCATAGCTGATTCTACTTCTTGAAGCTCAATTCTAAACCCACGGATTTTAACTTGCTCATCTATACGACCTAAGTACTCAATATTTCTATCCTTACGCCATCTGCCCAAATCTCCTGTTTTATATATTCTACCTTCATCAAAAGGATTTTTTATAAACTTTTCTACTGTAAGATCACTACTGTCTCTATAACCTCTACTTACACCATCTCCACCTATACAAATTTCACCTATCATATTTCTTCCACAAAGATTATCATCATTCATGATATATATTTTAGAATTAATAATTCCTCTTCCAATAGGAACTTTTTTCATGTATTTAGAAACTTTAAAATATGTGGATGCTACTGTACACTCTGTAGGTCCATAAGCGTTTATTATATGTCTTACATTTTTGCAATTTTCAATAATATTAGCATTGAACTCAGAGCCTGCTGATATTAAAACATTTAGGTTTTCAAACTTTATTTGGTTTGCAACTACAGGAGGTAATGTTACTACAGTTATATTTTCATTTATATACTTTTCTAAAAAATCTACATCTTTACTTTGTTCTTCGGTAATTATGTGCAACTCTCCACCGATAAGTAATGACTTTACAAATTCTTCTACAAACGCATCAAATGAATAATTTGCAAATTGCAAAGATTTATCTTTATCTGTTATGTTAAATTCTGTTTCGAAAGCTCTTGTTAAATTTATTACCGTTTTATGCTCTACTTCAACACCTTTTGGTACTCCAGTTGTCCCTGATGTATAAATTATATATGCTAAATTATTTATTGCTATATCAAGGTTTAAATTTTCTCCATTTTTACTATAACTACTTTCTTCATATACATTTATAGACTTAACAGAAAATTCATTTAACTCATCAACAAGTGCTATTTTAGCACCAGATCTAGATATTATATATTCAAGCCTCTCTTTTGGTGTGTCTAAACTAATTGGAACATATCCTGCACCTGCTTTCAGTGTAGCTAATATAGAAATAATCATATTAAAACCACGTTTCACAAAAAGTGCAACCACATCTTCGTTAGAAATATTATTATCTTTAAGTGTTCTTGCAAGTTTATTTGCTCGTATATTAAGTTCATTATAACTCATAACTTCATTGCCAAAAACAATTGCTGATTTATTATTTTGGATATTAACCTGCTCTTCAAATATTTCCACTAAATTTTTTGTATAGTCGATATCCTTAACATTTTCAGATAATTCTACTAAATCTAGATATTCATCATTTTCAAGAATGTTTATTTTATCAACTTTAATATCTTGAATCATCTGATGTATTAATTTATTAAACCTTTTTAGTATAATTTCTATTTCTTCTTCACAATAAATCTTTGTATCATACTGAATATCGACTTTAAATGTATCATCAGTAAAAATAATTACCGATAATGGATAATTGGTTCTTTCATTTACCTCTATAAAGTCCATCTTAATGGAACTATAGTCTTTTTCTAAATCGTCGCTTAAATAATAATTTTCAAACACAAACAAAGTACTAAATAAGTTGTTTTTCAACTGACTATTTTCTTGAATAGAAACTAAAGACGTATGGTCATATAACCCTGAATCTATTGATTGTTTTTGCAGCTTTTTTAAAAGGGATTGAATGCTCTCATTTTTTTCACTATATACTCTCACTGGAATAGTATTAATAAATAATCCAACCGCTTGTTCTATGTTGTCAATATCTACATTTCTTCCTGAAACTACTTTTCCAAAAACTACATCACTAGTTGCCGTATATTTTTGAAGTAAAATACCCCAGGCTGCTTCGAAGAATATATTTGGAGTAATCGATAACTCCGAGCAAATTTCGTTAATTTTTACACTTATATCATTTTCTAAGACAATAGTATTTTTATAGTAATCATCTTCTTGTTTTTCTTCTTGAGGTAATATTATTGCCGTTTTATCATACCCATCTAAAAGTTCATTCCAGTACCATAAATAATCTTTTTTATATATTAAGTCTAGGTATTCACTAAGAATCTTATTATTTTGCTTTTCTTTAATAACTAAACTAATATCTTCATAAGAATTTATTTGTAACTCTTCATAAAATTCAAATATGCTTTTAAATACTATCGGCATACTCCACCCATCTACAATTATATGGTGTAGAGAAACTACAAGATTTTTTTTACCATCTGACATTTTAATTAACTTTGATCTAATAAGCATATCATTTTCTAAGTTAAATCCACGTGCTCTATCTTTCTCCTTGATTAATTCAAATTCAGCTGTATTCTTAACTTCATCAATACAGCAAAACTCATAGTTACTGCTGGCTAAAATTACATTCCACACATTCAAAGTTGATACACTAGTAACAAATCTAGATCTTAACACTTCATATTTTTCTACAGCAAGTTGAATTGCTTGCTTTAAATTTTTTTCATTTACTGAACTCTTTATATCAAAAACATATTGTAAAACATGCTCACCTGTACCTATACTATCTTCATTTAAGTAATACATACCTTTCTGTAAAGGTGTAAGCTCATATATTTTAGAAATTTCTTCATTTGCTTTTATAACGTTTAACTTATTTAAAATATTTTCAAGCTCATCTTGTTCAAGGTCACCATCATTAAAGTCAGATGCAGTGTAAATAACATCATCTCTTGATGTGCAATATTCAACAATTTCTTTTACACTTTCAGCTATGCTTTGCGCTAAACTTTCTACCTCTTTTTGTG
>JBOFNA010000019.1:0-1836 GCA_051658665.1 Oscillospiraceae bacterium | reverse complement strand
CTGTTCTGTTGATTAACGTATCTAGCGCTTCATCAAGAGTCGTCATAAGTCTTGATATAGCCTTATACGCTTTATCATATGTCATAAGATTTGTACCCTCTTCATCTAAAGAAACTCCAGAAATTGCATCTCTTCTATTTAACATTTCATCAGCTATTGCTGCTGTTGCGTCAAATCTTGTTTGATTAAACTCTATTTGTTGCCCTAAATTTGTGTTATATGAATTTATGTAATCTTCAAAATTGCCTTTAAAATCCCCAAAATCTATTTCTTTATTAAAAGAGTCAATTAAAGCTAAAATATATGCATTATCTAAAGCTCCATCACCATTTACATCCGTCATTATGTAATCTGCATCACTAGCCCAAATACCACTTACTGTAATATTTCCAGCTGTAACATTTGTAATATCAAAAGGCTCAAATAATGTTTTTTGTATTTGACCCGCAACCATACCCGCAACTTCAACTGTAAATGAGTCGGTACCTGTTAAACCGTTAAACCCATCAATGCCACCAAACATATCATCAAGACCAGGGTTTTTAGCAGTAACAACAACCGAGCCCGTATTATCTATAGTAGCTGTATAGTTTTGTGAAAATGTTACATTTTGGTTTAACTCTCTAACTAATTGTGTAGTTTGCTCTTGCGTAGTTGTACCCGTAATATTTATATTATGTGGCGCACCACCTAAATCAACAGTTACAGTATACGGCGCTACATTAGCCACTGTAGGTGCTGGTATTTTATAAATAGCATTTGTCGCTTTTGTATCAATGCTACTATTAAACATGCTTACAAACTCTTTAGCAAAAATATCTAGCCTATCTTTATAATATAATATTCCCTTTTCAAAGTTTTGATCATCTCCAATTGCATTTGGACCTCTACCGTTAATTAAATCAGTGAAAGACTTTAAAGATCCAGTTGTAGCTACAACTTTATCTCCAGAACTTTGCCAAGTAAAAGAAATTGTATTATCTATATTTCTGACAAAGTTAACTTCGTCAAATTTATCACCGTCGATAACATTGTGTCCAAACATATCAACACTAACACTACCGTCTGAGTTGTTAGAAATTTTAATATCACCATATTTTGAAAGTTCATCTAGAAGAACATTTCTCTTATCTAAAAGCTCATTTGGTCCATAATACTCATTATTTCCACCAGTTAAACTTATGTCACGGGTTATACTTTTGTTAATTTCAGATAATCGCTCAAGAATTGAGTTGATGTCGTTAACAGCAATTTGGGCATTAAATTTTTGTTGATCTAAAATAGCATCTACTTTATTTGAAAATTGGCTTAGTACTTGTGTCATACTTTTAGCTGATGTTAAAAAAATATTTGCATGGCTACTTTGATCAGGGTTTTTACTAAAATTATTTAAAGAATTTAGCATGTTTTTAATGCCATCTTTTAAACCGCTAGATGTAACCTCATCTAATATAGATTCAAGGTCTTTTAGTATTTGAATATTTTGGTCATACATGCCAACATCTGCATATTCTTCTCTAAACCTTTTATCTAAAAATGGGTCTCTAATTTGTGAAACACCATTTATAGCAACACCTTGACCAGCTAGCGAACCTTTTCCAGAAGATATCCTACCTGAACTGCTTGAAGAAACAGAAATGTAGTCCACTCTTTGTCTAGTATACCCTGCTGTATTTATATTTGTTATATTTTGACCTGATACATCAAGACCCTTTTGGCTCGCCATCAAGCCTTTTCTTGCTGTTTCAAAACCTAAAAACGTTGGTCTCATAATTAAACTCCTAAATGTTCTTTTCTATAATATTGTTTTTTTTATTTACCATTTTTTTATATTTT
>JBOFNA010000018.1:0-4663 GCA_051658665.1 Oscillospiraceae bacterium | reverse complement strand
AAAATAAAGTTAAGTAAATTTTTATTAAAATTGTGTTTTAAAATTCAAGATAATATATATTTTACACATACTTGATATTATAATAGTTAAATAAAATAAATTTTATGAGGATTTAACTAAAATTGATTGTTAAAGTATTATTATTTATATATTTTCAACAATAATGATTTTAAATAGAGCTTTTTTATATTAATAATAAATTTTTTGATATTTTTCAAATAAAATAAATTTTACTCTTTCAATTTATTAACTTTTCTGATAGAATAGATAAGATTTGTTTACACAAAAAATAAAAGGATTAGAAAGAAAGAGGTTTGTAATATGAAAGTCAAACATATATTTCCAAAATTTACAGGTAAAAATATTTTACTTGGTTTTCAGCATGTTTTTGCAATGTTCGGCGCGACTGCTTTAGTACCATTAATTACAGGTCTTAATGTTTCTACAACATTATTAGCGGCGGGTATAGGTACCTTAATGTTTCATTTTTTAACAAAAGGTAAAATACCAGCATTTTTAGGGTCATCATTTGCTTTTTTAGGTGGGTTTGCTACTGTAGCTCCAAAACTTTTAGATAGCGAAGGTAATGCGACAATACCAAATATTGAAATGCTACCATACGCTTGTGGAGGTATCGTTGTTTCAGGCCTTTTATATGTTTTTGTTTCATGGTTAATTAAAGTTTTTGGTGTAAAAAAAGTAATGAAATTTTTCCCACCAATTGTAACAGGTCCAATTATTATTTCGATTGGTTTAATTTTATCACCAGTTGCGATTACAAATGCTAGTTCAAATTGGTTTTTAGCTATTATTTCTTTATCTATAATAATAGTGTGTAATATTTGGGGAAAAGGTATGATTAAAATTATACCTATTTTATTAAGTGTGGTTATCTCGTATTTAGTAGCAGTTTTAATGGGAGAAGTAGACTTTACATCTGTTATTAATGCAGATATGATAGGGTCTCCAATTATACCTTCAACATTTGCAAAGTTCGACATAACTGCAATAATAACAATTTTACCTATAGCTTTAGCAGCTATGATGGAGCACATTGGTGATGTTGCTGCAATTAGTGCAACTACAGGAAATAATTATATTGAAGATCCGGGTCTACATAGAACATTGTTGGGAGATGGTATTGCAACATCTTTTGCAGGGTTTATAGGTGGACCTGCAAATACAACTTACGGTGAAAATACAGCTGTTTTAACATTGACAAAGGTATATGATGCATCTATAGTTAGATTGGCAGCTATTATTTCTATTATGTTTTCAATAATGCCTAAATTCGACTCATTAATTAATACAATACCAGCAGCTATAATAGGAGGGATTTCACTTATATTGTATGGAATGATTTCTGCAGTAGGTGTTAGGAATATAGTTGAAAATCAGGTAGATTTTACAAATAGCAGAAACCTTATCATTGCAGCAGTAATTTTAGTTAGTGCATTAGGGTTTAATAGCACAGGTGGTATTTCATCTGAAATAATAAATACAACAGTGACATTGTCAGGACTTTCAATTGCAGCTATATTAGGTATTTTATTAAATGCGATTTTACCAGGAAATGATTATGAGTTTGGTAAAGATATAGCAGGAGATACCTCTGCAAGTTTACAAATTTAAAATTTAAATAATAAAGTTTTTTATAAAAAGAAGAGTTTATTTCTCTTCTTTTTATTTTTTTTATTTATATATATTTTTAACAAATTAATTGGTTATGTTATTTAATGTATATAATATTTAAATACAATATATTTTATCATTCAAATAACTAGAAAAATCAAAGTATATGTGATAAAATTAATTAAGGTAAAGTATGGAGGGTTGTGATGTCGATAAAGGATAAAGTAAATAATGATATGGAAAAAATAAAAAATTTGGTAAATAAGTTAAATTATTATAGTAAAGAATATTATACTTTTGATAACTCTTTAATTAGTGATTATGATTATGATATTATGTATAAAAAATTAGTTGAATTAGAAAAAAAATACCCGGAAAATATTTTTTCGTATTCACCAACTAAAAGAGTTGGTGACGTTGTAATTGATAATTTTAAAAAAGTAAACCATTTAGTTAAAATGGATAGTCTACAAGATGCTTTTTCTTATGAAGATGTTTCTAATTTTTATAACTCTACAGTTAAAGACATAGATGATATTGAGTTTGTTATAGAGCCGAAAATTGATGGGTTATCAGTAACTTTAACTTATGAAAATGGTGTTTTTGTTAAAGGTGCAACTAGAGGTGATGGCTTTATTGGCGAAGATGTAACAGAAAATTTAAAAACAATTAAAACATTACCTTTGCAAATAGATAAAAAAATAAAATTTTTGCAAGTAAGAGGTGAAGTTTTTATGCCAACTAAAGTTTTTGAAAGTCTTGTAAAAAAGCAAGAAGAAGATGGTATAGAAACATTTAAAAACCCGAGAAATGCAGCGGCGGGGTCATTAAGGCAAAAAGATAGTAAAGTAGCGGCGATTAGAAATTTAGACATTTTTATTTTTAATTTACAGTTAATTGAAGAAAAAATATTTTCAAAACATAGTGAAACATTAGATTTTTTAAAAGAGCAAGGGTTTAAGGTTTCGCCTAGTTATAATATTGTTAAAAGTTTTGAAGATATAAAAAAAGAAATTGATAAAATAGGAAAAAATAGATTAAATTATGAATATGATATAGATGGAGCAGTAGTAAAGGTAAACAAGATTACCCATAGAAATACTCTTGGAAGCACAGATAAAACTCCTAAATGGGCAATTGCATTTAAGTATCCGCCAGAAGAAAAAACAACAAAGTTAATAGATATTGAAATTAATGTTGGAAGAACAGGTGCTTTGACACCAACTGCTGTATTAGAGCCAGTTTTTATATCAGGATCTAAAGTATCTAGAGCTGTTTTACACAACCAAGATTTTATAAACGAAAAACAGATAAAAATTGGTGATATTGTTTTAATAAGAAAAGCTGGTGACATAATACCAGAGGTTACAAAAGTAGTTAAGCATAATGAAAATGAAAAAATCTTTAAAATACCTAAAATATGTCCTTCTTGTGGAGAAAAAACTGTTAGAGAAGAAGGAGAAGCAGCGATAAAATGTATAAATAAAAAATGTCCTGAAAAAATTTACAGAAGTATTGTTCACTTTGCCTCAAGAGTATGTATGAATATAGATGGCCTTGGTACTAAAATAATAAAAACGTTTATAGAGAATAATTTAATATCATCAATAGAAGATCTATATAGTTTGACTTACAATGATATAATAGAATTAGATGGGTTCGAAGATAAATTGGCAAATAATATTTTGACGTCTATAAAAAAGTCTAAAAATAACAGTTTTTCAAATGTTTTGTTTTCTTTAGGCATAAGTAACATAGGAAAAAAAGGGGCAAAACTTTTAACAGATAAATTTTTTAGTATAGAAAATATAATTAACTCAACAGGTGAAGAAATAATGGAAATAGACGGCTTTGGAAATGTTATGGCTGAGTCTATAGTTAACGCATTGAAAGATAAAGGTTTATTAAAAACGATAAATATATTAAAAAGTCAGGGTTTGAAATTCGAACAAGAGCAAGAAATAAAAGAAATATCTAATAATTTTTTTACAGATAAATCTTTTTTAGTAACAGGTACATTGTCAAATTATAAAAGAAAAGATATTGAAGATATAGTAACTAAAAATGGTGGTAAAATCATTAGTTCTGTATCTAAAAATACTGATTATTTGATTTGTGGTGAAAAAGCTGGCAGTAAATTAAAGAAAGCAGAAAGCTTAAATATTAGCATTTTGTTTGAAAACGATTTTATTAAAATTTTAGAGGAGAATAAAAATGAAAATTGATATTGATTATATTGCAGATTTATCTTACATTTATTTAGATGAAGATAAAAGAGAAAAGTTAAATAGGGATATGGAACAGATTATAAGTATGGTTGAAAAAATGCCGAATATAGGTATTGATGATGAAAATTTAGATGAAAATTATAAAATGGATTTTAGAAAAGATGAAATAGAGCCATCTTTAACTAGAGATGAAGCTTTATTAAATGCGAAAAGAGTAAAAGCAGGTTGTGTTTTAGTACCAAAAACTTTAGATTAAATTTATGACGAAAGGAATTATTTAAATGAACTTATATGAAAAATCTGCATTTGAGTTAAGCGAATTAATTAAAACAAAAAAAATAAGTGTAGAAGAGCTAACTAAAGAAACGATTAATAAAATAAAATTAACAGATAAGCAATTAAACTCTTTTATATCTATAGATGAAGAAAACTCTTTAAAAAAGGCAAGGGAAGTAGATAAAAAAATTTCTAAAAACGACCAATTATCTCCGTTAGCAGGCATTCCAATAGGTGTAAAAGATAATATAATGGTAAAGGGATTAAAAAATACATGTGCTTCTAAAATGTTAAAAGATTATACCGCTCAATATAATAGTACTGTAACCGAAAAGTTAAATAATGACGATTTAGTAATAGTTGGAAAATTAAATATGGATGAGTTTGCGATGGGTTCTTCAAGTGAAACATCTTATTTTGGTCCAATTAAGAATCCTCATAATTTTGAAAAAGTGCCTGGTGGCTCATCTGGTGGTTCAGCATCTTGTTTAGCATCAGGTCAAACGTCTTTATCTTTAGGCAGTGAC
>JBOFNA010000017.1:0-9540 GCA_051658665.1 Oscillospiraceae bacterium | reverse complement strand
ATACCTTGGTCACGTGCAACTCCTGTTATTGTCCCTCTAGAATACTCCATTCCATCAAGAGTTATATTTGAAACGGTTCTATTGTTATTCCTTATTAATCCCTGAGTAGCAATACTACTTACAGAGGTTGTTTTTATATTTGTAAACTTTACGTTATCAATTAAACCATTGTTGGTCTGAGCTAAAAGTCCAGAGCCACCAGCTACGTTAATATTAATATTCCTAAATTCAAGGTCTTTTATACCGCCTCTTACTTGGTTAAAAATTGATCTGTTTGCTGGCAAATTAACCATAACATTAGTTCTATTAGATGCAGAAATAATCTTATTATTACCATCTAATTTATTAACTAAAGCATTTATAACTAAAAGCCTATTAGGAGACGATATGTTAACTGTATCAAATACAATGTCATCTTTTAATCTGAAGTTATAAGCATTGTTTGTTTTTACGTAAGTATTCCAGTCTCTAGCATTATATAAGTCTCTATAAAACTCTATATTAAGTGATACTCTTAATTTAATCTCTCTCGTACCTACTCTAATTGATGATAAACTATAATCAGATGTAAAATCATCAGGAGATAAAATTGTTGTAATTTCTGTATCATCTCCATTTTGTTTAACAATATAGTTATTAGGAACATTTGCTATATTTATACCATTATTATAAACTAGTGATACAATATTTTCTCTAAGAGGATTACTTATTATAAATTTCAAAGTCACTGATGAGCTTTCATCGCCTCTATCATCTAAATTAATCAATTCCAAACCTTTATAATATACTAATTCTTTTTTGATTACATTATCACTTTGATTTGGTAAAAGTTTTTGACTATCTCTATAATTTAATTTAGGTGTTACACTCTTTTCAACATCTTTATAAGAAAATATATCGCCAAACTTTACTATATTTCTATAAAAGTTTTCTTTAGAAAACTCTGATAAAGGTATTATATTAACTCTTGGTTCATTTTCCACCCTCAACCCATTAAGTAATTGCGCATCTACAGCATAAATATCTGCATTATTAGGTTGCCTGTTTAATGGAAAAACACTTCTAGCCACTTCGTCATTACCACTTATAATATCCCCAATAGATACTGAACTTAAAATGGCTGCTGGTGTTTGACTTGCCCAACCAATAAGCCCTCCACCTCTTCTAACAACCTCCATATAAATATCTGTGTATGCTCTATTGATGAATAGAGCTGTAGAATTTGCATGACCTATAAGTCCACCAGCATGCGAAAAGTTACCTATTATTGAGCCTGTAGCATAAACGTTTTCCAATACTGATTCACCTTGCATATATCCAGCTATACCACCGGGTGAAACATACTCTCTATTGGCAGGACTCGTAAGTTCCAAGTTACTTACATGAGTATTTTTAATAGATAGGTTACCAGCCCAACCAACAATACCACCAAAGTTAGATCCATTTGTAGTATTTCCAAATCTAACCTTTACATTGCTTGCAGATGAGTTGCTAATAACTGAGGATGAAGCTTTAGCTGTTAAAGTACCAAATTCAGCAACCCCTGTAGATGCTGTAAACCCATTAATGTGTACATTGTCTATTCTGCTATTAACAACATCACCAATTACTCCAAAATAAGTTGTTATTCTATCTGTAATAGATACATTGTTAATAAATAAGTTGTTAAATGATGTATCTCTTATCTCATTAATCAACCTAGGTTGTACAGTACCTTGCAAATTAATGTTAGATATTGTTTTATTGTTTCCTTCAAATTTACCTCTAAATGTACCAGTTATATGTATGTTAGTTTCACCCAAGAAATTTAAGTCATTTGCTAACATATAGTTTTGTGATAAATCGTTATTTATTTCTCTCCAATCCCTAACGCTTCTAATCTGCTTATAAAAATCTACAGTTAAAAGTTTTTGGTTTTGTCCGAAAGTTTCTACAATATCAACACCAGGTCTATTTAGTCTCTCATATGTTAAACGGTCAACAGAATAATTAGAACGATATACAGTAGGAGTGAATTTTCCGAAAATATACGTAAAATCATCATCTACTTGAGTTTTAGAACTGTCTATATCAAATCTTGCATTAATAAAGTTAATGCTTTTAATCGGATTTTTATCTGGGTTTTTTATTGTGACTTTTATTTGTGCATCTAAATCACTTTTTGAAATAACATCTAAATTAAAAATATCAACAGGCAAAGGTAACCCAACTATAGGTAATTTAATTTGCGGTTGTACATTATCTAAAATACCCATCTTTAATGTCGGATATAATCCTGATAAAATATTATCTCTAACATTAAAACTACCTTTATTTTCATCATTGTTATTTAAAACCATGTTGTTAAAATTTATGTGTGTAAGCTGATCTACAGAAACAGGTTTATTATAATTATTATTTTGAAATTCACCGTTATAATAGTTGTTTCTTGAAACACCATTTAAAATGTTACTGCCTACATTTGGACCACTACCAGCTAGTCGATCCTTAACATCACCTACTGAATAAGTGTTTTGAACCGTACCACCTTCGTTAAAACCCACTACTAAACCAATATTATTTGACAACCTTGGGCCTCTACCTGCAATAGGAATTGTAACATAAATATTTTCAACTAAACCTGTTGAGAAGTTTTTAGCTACTACACCACCTATAACTTTGTTTTGTGCTGATCCACCAAAATTACCATCAAAACCAGCATTTCCAACAACGTAACCATTTCTCACTGTTCCGTGATTAAATATAATTGATCCACCAAAATTTTCGATAGAAAATTTATTTTTTATTTCAATACCAAAGTTTTCTATTACTCCATAGTTTTCAGATGCTAATATTCCATGATTGAAAAAACTTCTATTACCTACGTTTCCGTTACTTACAATAAAAATGTTTTGAATTAATCCCCTATTTATTCCTGTCAACCCTGTAAGTACAGAACTGTTACTATCATAACGATTAAAGTGTAAATTAAGGTTTTTTAGAACACCATTAGGTCCTATTTCTTCAAACATTGAATTATGAGTCCCATTTATATGACCTATTATACGATAACCTTTAAAATCTATTTCTCCATTAAACTGTCCTCTGATTTTACCAGTCAGTCCATAATTTATATCATTTAAAACTACGTATTTAGCATTAGGTTTATTCATTACTCTTGATAAATCAACAGCACTTGACAAACCAATTATATCCTTATGTGTATCGAAACTTTCTTCAAATAATACATAAGACTTACCAGATACCTCTACCCTTAGCTTTACATCATAATTTTTGTTTTTCTTTAATTTTTCTACTATGTCTCCATTAAATGATCCGGATCCATCTATATTATATTTGATAGTTTTAATCAACTTACCTTCTTCAAAATAATCAACAAAAAATTGTTTGTCTTTCAATTGAGTATTTATATCAATTAATCTAAGCCTTACCTCTGCATTAGCATCATTATTAATTAAGTTTAAATTTCTCAATTGTAGAAAAGCATCTATTTCTTGCCTTGGATATAAAACAAATTGATATAATACTTTATTGAATTCCAACGTTAAATTATCATAAGCTTCGTTATATTCATGCGCTTTTAATATAAATTTATATTTTTTATTTGGATCTAGCCTTGAAAGTTCTATTCTTTGATTTTTGTTTTTTTCAACATTTATAGATTCTAATAAAATACCAGTACTGGTATCTGGATCAGTATCATTTAGCTCTCTAACCTCTAAAGCTAAAAAATTATCAATTACAGAGTTATTAGCATCATTAACAAATATGTTGAATTCAAGAAAATGTCCAATACTAAATAAAGCAGACTCCTTAGCAACTGCAGGTCTTTTATGTGTTGTAGAAATATTTGCAAGGTCATTTACTGCAACCTTCATTCTTGATATACCTTCATCAACATAGTATTCCACACCAACTACATAATTTCTTGCTGAATCTAATCCAGTTGCTGTAAACTCAACTTCTGCACCGCTCTTAATTAATTGTAACTCGTTTTCTGTTAAACGCTTTTTATATTTATATTTTTCCTCATTTGGACCATCAGTTATATCTAAAGCTACAAAATAAGCCTCATTAATTATATCTCTTAATACTGCATTTGTTCTACTTACATTCATTCTTACTTGTCTTGTAACTGTTTGTAAACTTGTAATTGATCTCCTGCTTGACATTATAACAGGTCCTAAAGAATCTATTGATGATGTTATTAATCTAGTTGAACCACCTAATAACTCTTCTGACACACCATCTTCTGTTAAATAATTTACGAAAACACGAAAAGAATAGCTTGTATTAGATGGTAAATCATCGATATTTAATTCATCTTTAGTTAGATCTATATCACCTTTAACAACTTCTACACCTTCTTGTGTTATTATATCATATCTTGAAGAATTTATTTTTAAATTATCTTTATTTGTAAATTCATATGCGATTTGAGCAGCATTTGTATCATATGATAAAACTTTTAATTTAACATTAGGTGGTATTTTTCTTGTTTTAAATCTAGCCTTATTATTTCTAGCATTTAACAAGTTCCCTTTAGAATCATATGCATTAATTTCTAAATTATAATTTACATTAGAATTCAATGATTCCGCCGTTTTAAAATCAATCGGTTGACCATTTATAACTTTTATTGTATCCTCTTCATTTAAAGAGAATCTATTGTTTGCTATTAAAATATCAATTTTTTTAATTGAACTTTTAGTTTCATCAGACAAATTATTATCTATAAATAAATTGTTAATTACAACTTTATTGCTATAACTTGAATCTAATGAAAAACTGTAGCTTATTGTACTCAAAGAATCTAAAGATTTTGTTGTTAATGTTGTTCTGAAAAACTCTACTTCTTCTCTTTTGTTATCATTGTTTCTAAAAGTATATTTACCATAAATAACAATCTTTTCATTTGGAGATAGACCAGATATTTCTACAGGTCCTGGTATCATATCCCTACGTAATATAAGTCTTTCATCTTCATTTTCAACAAAAAATGTTATTGGAGTTGTAATTCTTTCATTTTGGTCATCTACTGATAAATTCCCAAAAATTGAATAAGCTTTAACCCCTATATTATCAAATGATACCTTAACAGTACTTTCAAAATCAAATTTTGGCTGAGTTGGTCCACTTGAATTACTATTTCCATTATTATTGCCTGAACCACTTCCATCTCCGTTGCCTGACCCATCTTGATTGTTAGATTGGTTTCCTGATCCTGCACCATTTCCTCCGTTATTATCTCCAGAACCATCTTCGCCATCTGTTAAACCATTTTCACCATTTTCGTCTTCATCACCAAAATCTAACCCAGATGATGAGTTTGAATTTATAACATTAATACCTAATAATAAATCTCTGTATATATACTCAATGCCTCCTATTATTATTGTATCATCTAAGGAAACAGGGTTAGAACTAGATAATAAAAACTCTTCTCCAGATAAATTATAGTAGGATATTTCGTTTTCTTTAAAAGATATTATACCACTTTTATTTATTCCAAAGTCACCATATTCACTTTTAACTAATATATCTTGTGAGTTTATAAATAAACCCGTATTTGTTTTAAATAGTATGTATTTATCATTATCTAAAATACTACCATCTGCAAAACTATATACGTGTCCTTCGTTAAATACCATACCATTAAAAACAGATTTATGAACAAATTCAGATGTTATAAGTTGACCTTGATCGTTAATTATTTGTATATAATTACCTGAATTTGTAAAAAGAGGAAAACTACTACTTATCTTATTCATTCCATCTTTTTCTGAATACAATTCTTCATTTAAAGTGTATAATATTGTGTTTTTTTCTATTTCTACTGTATCAATATTTACATCATCTAAAATGTTATTAATTAATATATCTTCTATATTAGATTTTGATGATAATGCAAGACCTTTATCATTAATCATAGCATATGGTTGTAACACTTTATTGTTAAAAATTAAATAAGTCACCACCGCAACAACCACAATTAATGATAACGCTATTATTTTGTTTTCTTTTAATCTACTCATATACTACCTTTCTAATTAAAATTAGGCAATTGTTCAACATTTTTAAATAATAATTGCTTAGTATCGTTAAAGTTTATAGAGTCTGATCCTAAATCCACATATATGCCATATTCTTCAGATTCTACTATCCCTTTACCTTCTACTTGACTTTCATCATAAAAATTGTCTGAACCATGCACAAAAATATATGCTAATTCATTTTCTCTAAATGTTATATAAGAAAATGGTGTTATTGTATATTTTAGATCACCAATAACTAAATTTACATTATCTAAAAATACATATGTATCTTCCCCATCAAATAAAAAAGAGTTTTTTATTATATTCTCTTTATTATTCATACCTAAATAGATATCACCATCTTTTCCGTATATTTCACTATAATGGTTTATTTTGTTCATTTGACCAGTCTTATAATCAACAATTGCCATATCTTTAGGTAATATAAATTTATTTTCTTTTCGATAATATATAGGATCACTTTCCATAGCAAAAGTTTTTCCATTATTATTTAAAATAGTTCCATTTTCATCTCTAGATATACTAACATCTCCTATATAAGTGACCTTATTTCCAGATAAATATTGAAATAAGTCTGCGTTTTCTATAGTTAATCTATATATATTTCGAACAAATAAAAATGCCAATACAACTACTATAGCTAAACTTATAGTAATTGATATTATTATTTTCTTCATCTTCATTATGCCGCTTCTCCTTTTTTTAAAGGTTTAAAAATGTTATTACTTATCACAAATATCATAAATATAAACCCGTAAAATATAGTGAATAAAATTATAGATATATAACCTATAGATAATGATATATTCGTGCTATCAACCTTTATTAAATAACCTTTAAGTACCTCAAATGAGAACATTAAAAAATATATCGAAAATGAATAAATAACATTTATAAATAATGCTATAAAATCAAATCTTGACAAGAAAAATACTAAATCTAAAATAATAAATAATATAAATATACTTTGATTATAGCTCATACTAAAAATAAAATATGATAAAATAAAATTAAATTTACATATTAGTATAGATAACTTTAATAACCTTTCAAAATCTTCAGCTATAAATAATCCGTAAACAAAGTTAAATCTAGAATTCACACTAAACTTTTTTACTAAAATATTACCTATTATAAAAATTAAAAAAGTGGTTAAAAAGTTAAAGGCGATATATGAGGAAAAATAAGATAAGTTTTCTACAATTCTTATTATATTAATATGCATTTTTCAATATCAATTCAAATGTATTTTTTCTATGTACGTAATAACCACGTACATCTTTAAGACTATTTTCATTCTTATTATCAGCAAAACTTATATCGCCATCAATTTCGCCTATAATAGGTAAATAGTCTTCCATTATCAAAAAGCTTGAGTTTTTACTTTTTATTCTTATTAATAATATATCTTCATGTATTTGTAATGCATTCTCATAACTGAAAATCTTCACAACCATATTACTCACTCATCTTTCCTATGTTTAAAAATTTATCTTCATCTAATTGATCGTGTTTTCCAGATAAAATGTTTTCAACATCATTTAAAACATCTACAACATCTACAAACTGTCCTGGTATACCTGTAAAATGTTCTGCAACAAACATAGGTTGTGTAAAGTAATTTCTTAATTTTCTTGATCTGAAAAATACACTTTTATCATTAGTTGATAACTCCTCAATGCCTAAAACAGCTATGATTTCTTCTAACTCTTCATATCTTTTTAAGTATTGAATAACCTTTCCAACTAAATCGTAATGCTTTCTTCCAACTTTATCAATATCAATCATTTTACTTGAACTACTAAATACATCTATTGCTGGGTATATACCTTTTTCAGCAACTTTTCTGCTTAAAACAATTTTACCATCTAAATGAGTAGTAATAGCTTGAACTGCTTCATCATTTATATCATCAGCAGGTATATATATAGCCTGAAAAGATGTTATTGAACCATCTTCAGTTGAGTTAATTCTTTCTTCAACTTGACCTATATCTGTTAACATTGTTGTAGGATACCCATTTTCTATAGGCATTCTACCTAACTCTGCAGATATTTCAGAATTAGCCTGTATAAATCTATATATATTATCTATAAATAATAATACATCTTGCTTTTTTTCATCTCTTAAATATTCAGCTAATGTCAATCCACTATAAATTGCTTTTGATCTCGCAACAGATGTATCACCCATTTGACCAAAAACAATCGCTATTTTATCAAGTAATTTTGCTTCAGACATTTCATCATAAAGCTCTTTACCTTCACGTGAACGCTCACCTATACCAACGAAAACAGAGTTAGATTGATATTTTTTATAGACATTATTAATTAACTCTTTTATTAAAACAGTTTTACCTACTCCAGCTCCACCCAATAGACCTAGTTTATAACCTTTTTGTATTGGTGAAAAAAAGTCAATAACTTTTATACCAGTCCATAAAACATCACCATCTATTTCTATTTCACTTATTGATAAGTTTTTATCATATATATTTCTTGTTACTTCATTTTTTATTTCTAGACCATCAATAAGTTCACCATATGAATTGAACATTTTTCCTAAAACTTCATCATTATACTGAATATGTAAAGGTTTTTTTGTTGTGAAAACATCTAAACCTTTTTTTAAACCTATTACATTTCCTAAAGGTATAGCTTTTACTACATCTCCATTTATTTCAGATACTTCTAATTTTATTTTATGATTTTTAAATTCTACTGTTAGTATCTCTTTTATATTAACTTTAATATCTTTTTTCAATATTTCTACTGTCATATCTGCAACAGAAATTATTTTACCAATATTCAAAAGTATTCTCCTTACCTAATTTTTGTTTTTGAGTAACTCTCTACTACTTTTTGGAAGTTCTTTTGTTTTACTTCTTTTCTTGCTACTCTTTTATTTTCTTCTTCATATTCATCAATCTTTTTAAGAGACTCAGATGTAACATTTTGTCTCAAAATATTTTCGCTAGCTCTACAGTTAATATCTGCAAGTCTTATTTGATATCCTATGTAAGAAATTAAAACATTAAATAATATATTTTCTATCTCACCTTCAAATGAAAAGTCATCGTTATAGTCTTCTTGATTAACTCCAACTTCTGTTGGAAAAACTTTTCTTTTTGTTAAACTTAACTCAGAGACACTTTTATATTCAAAATAAATCAAATTTATTGATTTATATTGCATATTTTTTATTTTTTCGAAAATAATACCTTCAATTTTAGCCATAGAAGTTTCTAATTCTTCCCTAGCTATGTATAAAATTGTGTTATCAATTGTTCTTCTCAGTTTTCTTCCAATAACAATTTTATCAGAATTTTTATCTTCACTTAATTTAGAGTTAACTAAAGAATTTAGGTTTCCACAAAAACCAAAATCACTTCCGTAATATATGTTTAAAACTCCACCATTTTCGTTTGCTTTTAACGCTTTTTTATCTAGTATGATATTTTTATTATTTGTTATTATATCCAATA
>JBOFNA010000016.1:0-3175 GCA_051658665.1 Oscillospiraceae bacterium | reverse complement strand
GCTTCTAGGTGAAATGAGTCAATCATATTAATATATTTTAAGTCCACAGTGGCAGACTCATAAGCTATATTTAGAGGGTGTTTTAAAGGCACATTCCATACTGGGAATGTTTCAAATTTAGAATAACCAGCTTTTTTACCCATTTTAAACTCATGGTAAAGTTGGCCTAAACATGTACCTAACTTACCACTACCTGGACCTGGGGCAGTCACAACAACTATTGGTTTAGTTGTTTCTATATAAGGGTTAGCTCCGTAACCTTCATCACTCACAATTTTATCTACATCAGTTGGGTAACCTTCGGTTGCCTTATGTGTATATGTTTTTATACCACGTCTTTGCAATTTGTTAATAAATATATTAGCAGAGGCTTGATTTTCATACCTAGTGATTACTACACTATTTACATACAAACCATAAGTTCTTAAGTCATCTATTAGTCTAAAAACATCTAGATCATATGTAATACCAAAATCATCTCTTATTTTATTACGTTCAATATCTCCAGAGTAAACGCAAATAATTATCTCTGTTTTATCTTTAAGTTTTTGCAATAACTTAATTTTAGCATCTTTATCAAAGCCAGGTAAAACTCTTTTAGCATGATAATCTCCAATTAATTTACCGCCAAACTCTAAATAAAGCTTATCATAACTATTTACTCTTTCTAAAATATATTTAGTTTGTTCATCTAGATATTTTTTTTGGTCAAAGCCATTTTTCATAAAAACACTCTCCTCTTAAAGTCTGTTATACATTAATTGCAAATTAAACAATATTATTTACAAAAAAACATTATAACATAATAAAAAATTTAAGTAAATATTTATTTTAAATATATTTAGTGGTATTATGTAAATATAGAGGTATTTTTATGAAAAATTTATATAACAAAAAAACAATATTACTAGATGGTGCTTTTGGCTCAAATGTAATTGATAAATTTGGTATTATGGAAAATGTATCAACTCTAAACTTATATAATGAAGACTTTGTTTTTAATTTACATTTAAATTATTTGAAAGCAGGCAGTGATATTATTTTGACTAATACATTTAGTGCTGGAAACTTGTACTATGATTTTAATCTAATGGTAGATGTAATTTATAATGGTATTAAAATAGCTAAAAATGCAACTTCAAAATTTCAAGATAAATTAGTTGCATATAATATATCTGATATTTTCAATAGCAAAGAAAATAAAATTTATGATTTTCATTTAATGAAAGAAGTATACAAAATTCAAATAGACTTAGCTGTACAACATAATGTAGATTTTTTTTATATAGAAACAATGACAAATTTAAAGAATGCCATGAACATTGTTGATTTAATAAGTAAAGTAACGATAAAACCAATTTTTTTATCTTTTGTGCCATATGATGGGTTTGATACACAATTTAAAAAAGATGTAGATTTAATTCTTAAAAAAAATATTTTTGCATTAGGTTTTAACTGCTTTTCTATAGAAAAAGATATTTTCAACTATTTAAATATTTTGAAAAATGAAAATATCAAATTAATTTTAAAGCCAAATATGGGTATACCAATAAAAAAAAGCTCTAAATATGTTTATGAAATATCAGAAACACAATATGTAAAAAAACTATATAATATTATAAATTTAGTTGAGAATAAAACAGTTTTTGTTGGAGGTTGTTGCGGGACAACACCTCATATTATAAAAACATTATCTAAATTAATAAAAGATGAATAATAATTTTATCCATCTTTTACATTTTTTCTTTTAATTTATTCATAATAAAATATAAAATCATCAATATCTCCTGGAACATTAAACCATCCGTTATCATCAAAAATTATTTCTTTTGGGCTTTCGGTGTAATTAGTCATAGTACCTCCTTTAAAATTTTATTATTTATTGTATGTATTTTATCTTTAAATAATGCATGTACATAGAAATATATTTATGATTTACAAAATTTTTTAAAAATGATATAATTATTTAAATTTAAATAATTTATTTAGGAGAGTTGTTTTATGAAAAAAATTATATATACAAAAAATGCCCCAACTCCAGTTGGAGCTTATTCTCAAGCAATTGGTAGTGGTGATACTCTTTATGCATCTGGTCAAATTGGTTTGTCACCGGAAAGTGGTAAACTAGGTGAAACACTTGAAGTGCAAGCTCAATATATAATGCAAAACATAAAAAATGTTTTAGAGGCAAATAATATGTCTTTTGAAAACATTGTGAAATCAACAATATTTTTAACTAATATGGACGATTATAAAAATGTTGATAGTATTTATGGTAGTTTTTTTGGTGAAAACCCACCTGCAAGAAGTTGTATTACAGTTTCGGCTTTGCCTTTAGGCGCGTTATTGGAAATAGAAATAATTGCTTGCAGGTAAATTTTAGAGAGTTTTAAAAATATTATGTTAAATAAAATTGAAAATAGATTAGTTAAAGTTGATGAGCAGACAATTAATTATATATTAATTAGAAAAAACATTAAAAACATAAATTTAAGAGTAAAAGAAGATGGTGAAGTTGTAGTTTCTTGTAATTATAAAACTAAACTAAATTTGATTGATGGTTTTATAAAAGAAAAGATTCAGTTTATTTTAAAAGCAAAAAATCACTTTATATTAAATGAAAAAATAGACATTTCACTTAATTATAATTACATGAATAATGAAAAAATTTTTATTTTGGGTAAAGAGTTTTGTTTAAGTATAATAAAAGGCGATAAAAATATAGCTTTTATTGATGAAAATACACTATACATACAATGTAAAGATGTTGATAACATTGATTTAAAAAAGAAAACTTTACAAATATTATTAACTGATATATCTACAGATGTTTTTTCAAGACTTTCAAAGGATGCTTATAGCAATTTGAAAAGTTATAATATAAAAATGCCTCAAATAAAATCACGCTTTATGAAAAGCAAGTGGGGTAGTTGCATGCCTTATAAAAATGTGATTACACTCAACACTAAAATGATAGCATTAGATGAAAGTTTAATTTTTTATGTAATTATGCATGAGTTTTCTCATTTAGTATATTGTGATCATTCTAAAAACTTTTATTATTTATTTTATAGTTTTATAGATGATTATAAAGCAAAAAAAATTGAATTTACAAAATATAAAATATAAAAAAATAAAACCGCTTACAATAATAAGTAAGCGGTTTTATTTTTGA
>JBOFNA010000015.1:0-2870 GCA_051658665.1 Oscillospiraceae bacterium | reverse complement strand
AATTTATCTATGTTTTTTGATATATTTAAGTTTTCTAAAAAATCATAAATAGCTTTTGTAACATTTTTACCAGATAAGTTGTTAAAACTTTCTTTAATTTTAAGTAAAGGCAATACATAATCTTGTCTTAATTTTTCAGACCTTTTAAGTTCAATTTTATCTTTATCTGTAAAAGACGGCTTAAACCCCCTTGGGTTATTTGAAAACTCTAGTAAGAAATCGCTTTTTCTTATGTTCCATACATAGACATAATTTTCAAAACAAAAATAGTCTTTTTCATCTATATTTAAAAATGGACTTTTCATATAATTTAACACAAGTTCTGGGTCAAAATTTGTATCAATAATTTTCAATATATTTAAAACTAAATATATTATAGGCTTATTAATAACATTTTCATTTTTATCAATAAAAAACGGTATTTTGTATTGACCAAAGGTTTTCTTTAAAGGCAATTGATACTCCTCAAAATCACCTGATAAAATTACTATATCTTTATATCTATATTCATTGTTTTTAATTAAGTCATTTATAGTTGCTCCAATAAAATTTACAGTATCGTATTTATCATTGCCTTTATAAATTTTAAAACTACCATCATTTTCAAATTTATCACTTTCACCTACAGCCAAATATTTATTAATATTTTTCAATGTATTGCTTTTATACCTATGTAAATTATCTAGCGCTTCTATTTTCACATTATGTCCACATTGTTTTGACAATGTAATAATCTTTTTTAAATTATTTTTAGACTCTTTAAAAATCATATTATCTGTATCTAAGTTGTCAATCATAGCTGTTATAAAAACATCTTCACAAGATAATAAAATTTCTTTTATCATTTCAATCTCTATTGCCGAAAAAGATATAAAGCTATCTATATAAATAACATAATCGCTGAAAAAATTTTTGTTTTTTATATACTCTGTCGCTCTTTTTATATCTTCAATTTCGTCTGTTTCATCGTCATCTATAAATTTTAGATACTCTATATATATTAATAAAATATCTGTCATTTTAAGTTTAAAATTTAAATCATTAGATAAATCAATAACTCTACTCAACTCAATAGGGTCTAAATTTAAATGTCTAAACTCTGTTATTATTTCAAAAGCTTTTAATGTAAAATTTTCTTTTGAAACTTGATTATTATAAACTTTTAAAACTGCAGAATTTTTTTTAATGGCATAAAAAACTTTCAATAGTTGTTGTTGTTTTGTTAATATCTTTTTTGATATTCCACCTAATTGCCTGAAAATAAAATTATTTAGTCTCGTAAAACTTAAAATCTCAATATTATGATAAGTTTTTAATGTAAACTCTTCAAAAAAACTTTTTTCACTTTCAAAAGAGACCTGCTCTGGCACTAAATAAATGATTTTTTTATTTTGGTTTTTTATTAAATCTTTAATATATGTTGTTTTACCAGCTCCAGTCAAACCTTTTATTATAGTTAGCATGTAATCTCCTTTTGTATATTTTATTTATCATTTTAATTAAATAAATATTTCATATATTTTATAAAAAAACTCCAATAAAGCAAATTTAAATTGATATTTATCACTATTTGTTATTATATCCACTTGCTCTTCTTCAAAATTATCTCTTAAAACATTTTCATCAGTATCATAAGTTGCAGACGGTAAACATAATGGCGGAAATAAAACACACCACCAATTTTCTCCATCTCCTTCACCAATATCTAATGAAAGTGCATCATAATAACCCGCTGGCATTGTAAAGTTTTCATAATATCTTGTATTGAAATATATATTATCCACTTTAGATGTAACTTTGTAGTCATAACCTTCGTCTAAAACTTTTTTTTGTGCTATTTGTTGAATAAATTGTACATTTTCTTCAATAGTTGTTTTTACATTTTCTTTAGTATCTACTTTATTAAATACATCTTGTGTTTGTTTAATTACTTCATCTCTAACTTTCAATTTTAAACCCTGATCAATGTCACTATCTGAGTTGGCTTTTATATGAAGTCTTAAAGTGTTTTCTCTTATATCTTGTGTTTGGTTTTCAAATGTTGTAAATATCGCTCCTATGATAACACATATTATTATGCTTGCTAAAACACTTATCTCTAACATATTATTTTTCACTTTATTTACTAACTTTTCTATATTTAAATCTTTCATAAAATTATACTTAACCATAATTACCTCCAATTTTTATATTTTAATTATGGTTAAATTTGGTTTTATTTATTCATTTTTTTTTATAATATCAACACCTCTATTTAAAGGCTTGACTAAATACGTTTTATTATATATCTTTTTCATACTATAAAAGCAATTCAATGCTTCTTCATATTTATCAAAAACTGCAAAAACAGCTGACCCGCTTCCTGTCATTAAACTTTTTTTATTACACAAGTTATAAAAATCGTCTTTTACTTTTATAACTTGCTCTGTAATTATTTTTTCAAAATCATTATATAAATTATTTTCTATTTCATTTAAGTTTTTTAAATTAACTTTATTTATAAACTCATGCATACTACTTCTTTTATTTTTCGAAATATCTTTAACTTCGTTATTTAACTTATCAATAGTTTCAAAGGCTATCTTTGTACTAACTTTATAATCACATTTAGCAATAACAAAAAACATATTATCTATTTGTTTTAAAGGTTTTACTATATCTCCAATCCCCGTGACGTAACAAGTGCCACCTACAATACAAAATGGTATATCTGCACCGATATTTTTAGATATCTCTATTAAACTTTTATTATCTAATTTTGTATTGTAAATTTCATTTAAACCAATTAACACTGCAGCCGCATTGCTACTTCCACCTGCTAACCCTGCTTTATCTGGTATGTTTTTTTCTATGTAAATTTTCACACCTTT
>JBOFNA010000014.1:0-2623 GCA_051658665.1 Oscillospiraceae bacterium | reverse complement strand
AACCAACTTTTTCACAAAGACTTGCAAATTCACTGTTTTCAGACAAAAAACCATACCCAGGATGTACTGAATCGCAACCTGTTGATATAGCAGCACTTAAAATATTTTGCATATTTAAATAGCTTTCTTTTGACTTAGCAGGACCTACACATACAGAAACAGTTGCCATTTCAACGTGCAAAGATTTCTCATCAACTGTTGAATAAATTGCAACTGTCTCGACACCTGCTTCTCTACATGCACGAATAATTCTAACTGCTATTTCACCTCTATTTGCAACTAATACTCGTTTTAACATGAAACAACCTCAAATAAAACCTGATTAAATGATACAACATCCTCATTTTGAACTTTAATAGCTACTATCCTGCCATCTACTGGAGATGTAAGTTCACTCATTAATTTCATTGCCTCAATTAAACAAATAACTTGACCTTTTTTAATAACATCACCTACTTTTACAAAAGCAGGTGATGTAGGTGATGGTGATGCGTAAAATACACCGACTATAGTTGCTTTAATATCTAAAACATCTTCTTTTAAAGTAACAGTGTCGATATTTTCTTCAAAATTATTTGATGAGGTTTCTATTAGTTTAGGTATATGATTTACAGTTGTTTCTTGTGTTTTGCTATTTTCAAAAGCTATTTTCTCTCCATCTTTTTCCCATTCAAAACGAGTAATATCAGAGTCTCTAAACTCTTTCATTAATTGTAAAACCTCTGTCAATTTCATTTTTTATAACCTCTCACGCTAAAATAAATTAAAATTACTTTCCTTTACTAACAAAAGTAACAATATCTCCAACTGTACTTAATGATGCAATCTCTTCATCACTAATTTTTATATCAAACTCTTCTTCTAAAGCCATATTTAACTCAACTGCATCTAATGAGTCTGCACCTAAATCATCAGTTAAGCTTGTTTCTGGTGTTAATGTTGCAACATCACAACTTAAAGTTTTAGCTATTACTTCACATACTTTTTCGAACATAATAAAATCTCCTTTTATTCACCGAAGTGAATTTTGCTTTTATTTTTTATTTGAACAATTTTATTTAAAATGTTTTTAAGCAAAATTCTTCAATAAAATTTTAACATAATAACTATATAAAGTCAATGTAAAATTATATTACTAATTGGTTAAAATAATATATTAATTAACTTTAAATATATACTAATTAAAGTTAAAATAATTTATATAGATAAATATATCCTTTTAATTTTATATTAAATTTGATATAATAAATATATAACTTTAGTTTGGAGATTATTATGAAAATAAATATAAGAAAAGAAACCATTAAAGACTACAAGATTGTCGAAGAACTTACAAGAGAGGCTTTTTGGAACCTTTACGTACCTGGGTGCAATGAGCATCTTATTACCCACAAAATTAGAAATCATTCTGATTTCATACCTGAATTATCTTTTGTTATCGAAGTTGATGATGAAATTATAGGCAGTATAATTTATTCTCACTCGAAAATTGTAGATAAAAATAATAATACCTTTAAAACGATAACATTTGGACCTGTTTTTATTTCTGAGAACTTTCGAAATAAAGGTTTATGCAAAAAATTAATAAACCACTCAATAGATGAGGCGAAAAAACTTGGGTTTGCTGCAATTGTAATTGGTGGCTACCCTTATCATTATAAGTCTTACGGCTTTGTAGGCTCTAAAAAATATAATATCTCAATGCCTGATGAAAATTTCTACACCGGTATTATGGCTTTACCATTATATAATGATGCCCTTAAAAATGTTAGTGGTTCTATTTATTTTAGCGAATCCATGAATGTATCTGAAGATGAGTTAAAAGAATTTGAAAAAAACTTTAGTATAAAAGAAAAATATGTAACAGAAAGTCAAAAAGAGTTCGAAAAGGCTCTAACGCAAATAGATACTTCAAATTAATTATAATTTGAAGTATCTATTTTTATTATACCTGTTATTATTAGTCTTCTTTTTTCATTTTAGAAAATCTAAATGATAAAATCCCTAGTAAAATAACTGTACATGAAATTATTATTATTAACAAATTAGTATTACTTATAGCTGTATCTCCTATCCAAACTTCTAACCCGAAATGTTTAGCTAAATCACCAGATACCATATCTTTTGAAATTGGTGTTGCTTTATCAATTTCATATAAAAATATTTTTCTAGATATAGCTGTAAGTTGAAAGAAAGGCATTGCACTAAATATGTCACCAACAATACTTGGTAGAACACCTACTGGTATATACGCACCAGTTACAAACCCTATTAATGTACCTATTATTGTACCAAAAGAGCTTACTGATTGTTGTGTTTTGAAAAATGATATAAGTAAAAGCATAAATACATTTCCAAAAGCTATAGATGCTAATATAATACCTATAATAAAAAACATTTGTTGTAATGTAAACCCAATACTATAAATAGCTAAAAAATAAATATTAAAGCAAATAACGAAAAATAAAAGAACTGAAAATCCTATAATAACTGAACTTGTTAAATAAGATATAAGTAAAGCATTTCTTTTTATAGGCGAAACTAAAAAGTCTGAAAATACATTGTTTTCTTTATCTGCAATCATTACTCCAAGGGAAACCAATGAAATTGTAATTGAACCTAT
>JBOFNA010000013.1:0-16546 GCA_051658665.1 Oscillospiraceae bacterium | reverse complement strand
ATTAAGAAACTTATTATCATTACATGAAGATAATATAGATCTTGTGTCGATAGGGGCTTATAAAGAAGGAAGCAATAAAGATTTAGATTTAGCTTTAAGTAAAATTAATGATATTAATAATTTTTTAATGCAGTCTATAGATGATAAAATTTCTTTTGATGAAACGGTTAATATTTTAAAGAAAGTTTTAGCTTAAAGGAGCTTACTAAATGAAGAAATTTATTTTTTCGATGGATAGACTATTAAATTATAAAGATCAAATAAAAGGTAGCGAAAGAAACATTCTTAGTGGCTTAGTTTCTGAAAAAAATTTATTAGAGAAAAAAATCAAAAACTTAGAAAACGAACTAAAAAGTTTATATGATATCTTAACTGAAAAAACAAGAAATGGTACAACGGGACTTGAAATCAGTAAATTTAGGTTTAATATTCAAAATTATAAACAGCAAATAGATTATTATAAAGAACAATGCATTATCGCAAATAGAAAAATTGATATACAAAGGCAAGAAGTTATTAAAATTTCTCAAGAAGTTTCTTCTTTAGAAAATTTAAAAGACAAAAAAAAGGATGAATATATAGAGTACGAAAATAAGCAACAAAATATATTTATTGAAGAGTATATAACTCAAAAAATGTTTAGAGCAAGGTAAGTAATCCTACTTTGAAAGGAGGTGAGATGAATGAATGTAAATAATACTTTAAGAAGTGTGAATAATAGTTTTAATGAAAAAAAAGATAAAGAAGACAGAAGCACTAATTTTATAGATTTTTTTGTTAACAACTTGAATAGTGGTAAAAATGTTAAAAAAGAAATTAAAAAATTAGAGTTGAATGAAAAAGTCGTTGTAAATAAAAGAGATGAAAATTTTGAGATGAAAAACAATGAATTTACAACAAACGGCAATAAAACTTTAAGTGATGTTGAAACTATTATTGAAGATGATTTTGAAATTAAAGATTTTAATACAATAGCTATAGAAATTTTTAATGCGTTAGGTAATTATGAAGATATTTTAAAACCAATAGCATTAAATTTAGATATTGATTTAGAAAAGCTTAAGCAAATGTTAACTAAAGAGATAGCTGTTAATTTAAAACCTTTACTAAATAAACCTGTAGATGTTAATAAAGGCATGCAACAAAACAATGTATTGTTAGGTAAATATAACCTTAGCAATTTTAGCCAAGCAGATATTAAAATGGTAGACGAAGGATTTGTTGATAATGTTGTAAACTCATTTATTAATAATTTAGATAGAAATCTAAAACTTACAGATAAAGATTATAGATCTGTAATAAAAGATGCCATAAAATTAACATTTGCACAAGAATTTAAGGTTAATGATATCGTAAAAGATGGTATAATAATTAAAGACATAAAAACTAATAACACAAATCATATGGGTGACAGTAATTTAAAAGATTATATGGACTTTTTAAATATGGGTTATAAGTTAAATAGTCAGATAAATGAAAATGTTAAATTAGAAGACAATGCTAATATTAGTGGACAAATTAAAGGTAATGAAACTACAAAAACCAATGAAACTACAAAAACTAATGAAATTGATATTGATGCATTACAAGAAAAGGTTAAACAAAATAGTACAAACAATTTTGGTGTCAACATAAAAGATAACTTGAAAAAAGATGGCTCTAAAGAAACAGATCAATATAACATAGGTAATTTTGATGGAGTTATAAGAGATACTATAAAAAACAATGTAGTAAGTAAAGCAGAGCCTATTGATGCCATTAATTTTAAGAATGATATTATTGAACAAGTTAGGGCTAATATTGATGCTAACTTAAAAACAAATAAAGAAGAGTTTACAATGAGCTTAAAACCAGAAGGTTTAGGCGAAATTACAGTAAAGTTTTTGAATATTAATGATAAAATTGTTGTAAATATTTTAACCCAAAGTGAAGACATTAAAAAAGTTTTAGCTGATGAAATAAATGTTTTGAAAAACAATTTTAAACATATTAGTGAGTTTTCTTTAGACGTAAAGGTTGAAGACGCACAAAAATCTGAAAATTACTTAAGTAACTTTAATAATTTAAACCAAAACTTTAATGACAAAAAAAATCAACAAAATAGAAATGAAAACTTTACTAATAACAATTTACGAAATGATATGACAATGATTAGCGATGACAATGTCAGCGAAACAATTGATAAACATATTTTAAGCAATAAATTGGTTGATGTTTACATTTAGAAAAGAGGTTAAAATGGATATAAATAATATAGGACCAACAGCATATCAAAATAATGTAAACCCAGCTGCAAAATCAGGGGGAAACATTATTGATGGACTATATGAAGACCCTAATAAAAACAATGTATCTATAGATAATTTTTTACAGATGATGGTTCAACAATTATCTAATCAAGATTTTTTAAACCCAATGGACGATAGCCAATATTTAACTCAAATGGCGACATTTGCGACAATGCAGCAAATGCAAGAATTAGCTTATTTTTCAAAATCTAACTATGCAATGAGTTTAGCAGGTAAAGATGTAACTGTTGCGAGACTTGGTATTGGTGGTAAAGTAGATAGAATAGAAGGTCCTGTTGAGAAGATTGCTTTCTTAGATAATGAGTATAAAATTTTCGTTAAAGGTCAAGCTTTTTCACTTAATCAAATAATGGAAGTTAATGGAATATCAGCAGGTGGTTCAGCAGGCGGCAGTGATATACCTCCAAGTGAAAAACTTGTTATCGGAGTTACAAATAAAACAAATAAAAGTATTGATATATCTTGGGATGCACCAGAAATAAAAGATCAAGATAAAGGTAAGTTTAAATATTCAGTTTACTATTCAACGTCAAATAATTTTAACACTCTTAGTGATGTTAAAAAAGGCACATTAGTTGGAGAGGCTGATCAACCAAACATTACATCTTCTAGTATTACAGGACTTAACCCAGATACAACATATTTTATAAATGTTGTAATTAAAGATGAGACAGGT
Source organism: Oscillospiraceae bacterium (assembly GCA_051658665.1). Classification (GTDB taxonomy): domain Bacteria; phylum Bacillota; class Clostridia; order Oscillospirales; family Ruminococcaceae; genus JBOFNA01. The sequence continues at coordinate 13,561 of JBOFNA010000013.1, read as the reverse complement.
AAAGAAACTGTTTATACAAAAGGTGTTGCAACAACCCTAAAATAGAAAAAAGGTGAAATTTATGAATGATATAAATTTAAGAAAAACCTTATCTGCGATTTCTACGGGTAAAATTCAGCATTATGGTAATGCACCTTACAGCAATAAACCTAAAGAGGTTAGCACATCTTTTAATGATATTTTAAAAAATCAGTTAGACAAAGACTTAAATTTTTCTAACCATGCAACAAATAGGGCAAAAGAAAGAAATATTATTTTATCATCAAAAGATATTGATAGATTAAATGAAGGTGTACAAATTGCAAAAGATAAAGGTTTAGACCAAACATTAATTTTAATGGATAAAAACGCTTTTATTGTAAGTGCTAAAAATAATATGGTCATAACAACAATAGGCGAAAACGATTTAAAAGGTAATGTAATAACAAATATACAAGGTACCGTAATAATTTAGCTGGACTTTTAAAGAGGCTAATAAATTTTGAATGATTGATAAATTTAGAATTACGGTAATAAACAAAAATTAAAAATTTTAAAAAATATGGGAGATATTAATTTATGGTAAGATCTATGTACTCTGGTGTTGCTGGTATGAAAGCACACCAAACAAGAATGGACGTTATTGGTAATAACATTGCAAACGTAAATACATACGGGTTTAAAGGAAGCAGAGCAACTTTTAGGGACGTTTATTATCAAACTAATAATACAGCTTCTGGCGGTACTGGTGCACAAGGTGGTATAAACCCTAGCCAAGTAGGTTACGGTACACAAGTAGGTAGTGTAGATGTTATACACACAAGGTCATCTTTCGCTATGACAGATAACGGTATGGACGTTGCAATAGCAGGTGAAGGTTATTTTCAAGTTCAAGATGGAGATGGTAACACTTTCTATACAAGAGCTGGACTTTTAAGTATTGACTCTGCTGGTAATGTTGTTGATATGAGTGGTAACTTTGTTTTAGGAGTTAGTGATAATCCATTAGGTCAAGCTGCAAGTGCTGATAGAATATCTATTAGTGTGCCGTCAGTTGACCCATCTTCTGCATCTGCTACACAACAAATTAATGGTGCAACAATAAATGTTACTACAACAAACGCAACAAAAGATGGTAATGTTGGAATAAACTTTGTTACAGATGATACGTTACCATTAGGTCAAGCAGCAGTTGCTGAAATGACAACAAGTGGTATTACAGTTAGATTAAATAAAAACGAAACATTTATTAATATAGATGCTTTAAATACACAAGTAAATAGTGCTATTATAAATGCAAACGGTGGTGAACCTCACCCAGCAGGTGTATTTACAATTGCTATTGAGCCTGCTACTAAGTTTCCAGTTGGGGGATTAACAGGTGAAGAGATTGCAAGTAATGACTTTAGACCTAAATTAGGTGATATAACAATTGCTAACTCACCTGCTTTTGGTAGCATCTCATTTAAAGAAGTTGGTACAAAGTTCGAGGGTAATGGTGCTGGTAATATATCATTGGGACAGGCTAATGTAGGTGGAAACATTACAATTACAACAACAATAAACGGTGTTGCATACACTGGTTTAATACCTGCTAATGCGACAACCGCTGGTACAGTTAAATTATCACCAGCAGGTGGTGATCCAAATGATTATATTATTTTAAATCACGGTGGTCATACACAATTAGAGGGTCAATTTACAAATGCCGGGGGTGTACCAGTTGCTCCAGCACCTGTTAATATAACAGGAGCTAACCCAACAGTTGAGTCTAAAAATTTAGGATTTAACAGTAAACCCATTAAATTATTTGGTGGTACATTAGGTGGTCCACAGACTGTTGCAGATTTATCAAGTATTGGTATAAGCCAAAATGGTATAATTGAAGGTATTCACTCTGTACACGGTAGATTACAATTGGGACGTATTGATATTGTAACTTTTTCAAACCCTCAAGGTTTAGAGCAAGCAGGTAGTTCTTACTTTAAAGCAACTGCAAACTCAGGTGAGCCTAAAAGTACAATAGCAGGTACAGACGGATCTGGTGCCTTGGCAGCTGGATCTTTGGAAATGTCAAATGTAGATTTATCTAGAGAGTTTTCAGATATGATAACAACTCAAAGGGGTTTCCAAGCTAACTCAAGACTTATAACGGTTTCTGATGAAATGTTAAATGAATTAGTTAACTTAAAAAGATAATTAATATTGCTATGATGGCGAATTTATATTCGCTGTCATAGGTAAATAGAAAAATTTTTTCTATTTACCTATGACAAATATTAAATTATTAAGGAGAAATAAGATGATTATTTTACACAAATTAAACGACAATGAATTCACAATAAATTGTGATTATATAGAGATAATAACAGAAAACCCAGACACAACAATTACATTGACAAATGGTAGAGTTTATATAGCAAAAGAGTCAATGCTTGATATTATTGAAAAATGTCTTGAGTACAAGAAAAAGGTATATGCAAATGTTTTAGATTATACCTTTAAGAGAGAGGAAGAAAAATAGAATGGATATATTCGTAATAGTTGGTTTTTTGGTTTCGAACCTTTTAGTTTTATTTGGCGTAGTTTTCAACAATGAAACTATGGGGATAGAATTTGGAAATGTAACTCAATTTGTAAACTATCCAAGTTTGGCGATTACCGTAGGTGGCACCTTTGCAACATTAATGATATCTTTTCCAATAAAAAACTTTGCAAAGATAATAAAGCATTTTAAAATTCTTTTTTTCCCGCCCAAATATAACCTTAAGAAAAACATAGAAGAAATTTTAGATTATGCAAAAGAAGCTAGAATGAAAGGTTTATTATCTTTAGAAGATAAATTAAATCAATCAAATGATGAGTTTTTAAAAATAGGGTTAATGCTCGTTGTTGACTCAGTTGAGCCTGAAAAAGTAAGTTACATATTAGAACAAGAGTTACAAAGCCTAGATGAGAGGCACGAACAAGACAGAAGCTTTTATGATAAGGGTGCGGCATTTGCACCTGCATTTGGTATGATTGGTACATTAGTTGGTCTTGTTTTAATGCTACAAAACATGGATGACCCTTCAAGTATTGGACCTGCTATGGGTACAGCGCTTTTAACAACACTTTATGGGTCTATGCTTGCAAATATGTTTTTTGCACCTGTATCAAGCAAATTAAAAGTAACACATGATGATGAGTATTTATATAAAACCATTAGTAAGGTTGGTATAGAGGCTATTCAAGCTGGAGAAAATCCAAAATTTATAGGTAAGAAATTAAATCAAATGTTATCTTCAAAAGATAGAGAAGATATGGATGCACCAGCAGCAGAAGCAAGTGGTGAAAAGAGTTAAGTAGAAAGGGTGTAACTTATGGCTAAAAAAAAGCAGGATAGTGGTGGTGGAGCTAACGATTGGTTAAATACATATGCCGATATGGTTACACTTCTTATGACATTTTTTGTAATGCTATTTAGCTCGGCTAGTATTGAAGAGAGCAAATGGGAACAATTAGTAGAATCTTTTATACCAACTGGTGATAAAAACACACCATCTATTATTATACCAGGAGATGGGGATGACAAAGAAGGAAACCAGACTGGTCAAGATGAAACTGAAAGTACAGTACCTGAAACTGACACACTACCTACAGATATTAATGAGCTTTATGAATACATAAAAAAATATGTTGAAGAATCTGACCAAAGTGGGTCAATAGAAGTTGAAAAATCTGGTGATAATGTTTTTTTAAGACTTACAGATAATATCTTTTTTTCTCCAAACAAATCAGATTTAAAACAAGTAGGTATAGATGTTTTAGATATTATAGGAGGTGCGGTTAAAAATATGGAAGAGAGCATTTCGTTAATAAATATAAATGGGCATACGGCGTCTGTAGAAAATTATAGTACAACTGTAGACAGAACTTTATCATCTAACAGAGCAAATAGTGTTTTAGTTTATTTAGAGGATCAAAAAGGTTTTGATCCTAGGAAACTTATGTCAATAGGATTCGGTAGAAATTATCCGGTTGCACCTAACAATGTTGAAGAAGAAAAGAGAAAAAACAGACGAGTTGATATTTTAATAATGGGTCAAAACTCAGAGTACAACGAGCTGTTAAACATACAACAAATAATAGGTGGTGTATTTGATAATGATGAAATACCAACACAGTAGATGAAAGGAAGATTTATAAATGGCAGAAGTTTTATCGCAAAGCCAAATTGATGCTCTTTTAAGTGACATAAGCTCAGGAACGATAGACGTAGATGTAGATGAAAAGAAAAAAGCAAAAAAAGTAAAAGAATATGATTTTAAGTCACCCAAAAAATTTACAAAAGAAAATTTAAAAACAATAAGTAGTCTACATGAAAGTTTTGCAAGGTTAACATCTTCTTACATTTCTGGGTTGCTTAGATATTACTCTGAAGTAACTGTTTTATCTATTGAAGAGCAAAGGTATTACGAATATAACAATGCGTTAGCTGATAATGTTTTAATAGGTGTTGTTGATATAATACCAGAAAAAGAAAACTTAGACAGTGCGACTGTACTTATCGATATTACATCATCTATGGGTTTTCTATTTATAGAAAGATTATTAGGTGGGGCTGGCGTTAATTTTGAATTGGATCGAGATTTTACAGAAATAGAAATTGCTATTTTAAAAAATATATTTGGACGAATCACAACATTTTTAAAAGATGCGTGGTGCACATATCTAGATGTTGACGCTTCATTAAGAAGTCTTGAAACAAACTCTAGACTTATGCAAGTGTTAATGCCTGATGACACAGTTTTAATTATTGTTATGGAGTTGAAGATTAACGGGCTTAAAGGCAATATAACAGTTTGTATTCCGGCTATTTCATTAGAGGATTTTATAACTAAGTTTAATGATAACCAACAACTATTTGGTAAAAAACGTTCGTCAACTGATAATGAATATATAAAAAAAGGTATATTAAGTGGACTAAATAAAACTGAGTTAACAATAAGCGCAGTTATAGATAGTGTAGAAATAGGCTTAAATGATATTTTGGGATTGAAAGTAAATGATGTTATACCACTTACTAAAAACGTAAATGATAACATAGAAATTATGATAGATGATAAATGTTGGTTTGAGGGTAAAGTGGGATACAAGAAAAATAAAAAAGCAGTAAGAATAGAAAAAACAGTTAAGTAAAGGAGATGAGATATGTCAGATTTATTAAACGATACTTTAAGTAGTATAGAAATAGATGCTATTGGTGAAATTTTAAATATTAGCATGGGGTCTTCGGCAACTGCTGTGTCAAAGATGCTAGACAAAACGGTTAATATAACTACCCCAAAAGTTGAAATCAAACCAATTGAAAGTATTGATTACGGAAACTTAGAGCCAGCGATTGCTATAAAAATAACATATGTTGAAGGCATTTCTGGTAATAATATAATGGTTTTCAAACAGTCAGATATGCAAATGATTTTAAACCAACTAATGGGGTCAACATCAAATGAAGACCTTTCGTTTGAATTCGATGAGTTAAGTGTTTCAGCAGCATGTGAAGTTATGAACCAGATGATGGGAGCATCGGCAACAGCTTTGTCACAATTTTTAAGCAGACAAATTAATATATCTACACCACAAGCTCAGCCAGTTGACTCAAGTGTTCCTTTTAATGAAATGTTTGGAATAGAATCTAAAGAAAATGTTGTAGCTGTATATTTTAATTTGGAAATAAAAGATATAATGAATAGTGAGTTTATATCTGTAATGCCAATAAAATTGGCAAAAGATATTGTGTCTGAGTTTATAGTAAAGGACAAAGTTCAGGTTAATACGGAAGTGAAAAAGGAAGAGGCACAACAATACAACAATACAACAATACAGCCCAAAAGTAGTATTATTGAAAATGTAGATGTGCAGATGGCGAAATTCGGAAAATTTGAAGAAACAAAAACCGAACCATTATCAGAGTTTGCAAATAATAATATGAACTTGATTATGAACGTGCCATTAAGTGTAACAGTTGAGATAGGGAAAACAAAGAGAAAAGTAAAAGAAATTTTAGACTTTACACAAGGAACAATTATAGAACTTGATAAACAAGCGGGTGCTCCAATAGATGTTATTGTAAATGGTCAACTTATAGCAAAGGGCGATGTTGTAGTAATTGACGATAACTTTGGAGTTAGAATAACAGAAATTTTAAACGAAAAAAATATATTAAATAATATAGGTTAGGTGATTAGTTATGGAAAAGAAAATTTTAATTGTTGATGATGCTGCATTCATGAGAATGATGATAAAAGAAACTTTGAGTAAAAATGGGTATACTAATTTAGTAGAAGCAAGTGATGGTCAATTGGCCATTGAGAAATATGAGCTTGAAAAACCAGATATGGTTATTATGGATATTACAATGCCAAATGTAGATGGCATTCAGGCTTTAAAAGCAATAAGGTCAGCTGATCCAAAAGCTAAGATAGTAATGTGCTCAGCAATGGGTCAGGAAACAATGGTAATGGATGCAATTAAAGAGGGTGCATTAGATTTTATTGTTAAGCCTTTTAAACCAGAAAGAATTTTACAAACAGTTGAAAAAGCACTAGGATAATTTTTAAAAACAGGAGTAATGGAATTGGAACAAATTTTTGCGTTTATTTTCACTATATTTCTAATAATTTTAGTTGTTATTTTCACCTACTACGCAACAAGGTGGATGGGCAGTAGGATGGGTATGAAAGGTACAACTAAAAATATTAAAATAATAGATAGGATTGCTTTAGCGCCTGATAAATCAATATGCATAGTTGATATAGCAGGCAAAAAAATGGTAATTGGAGTTACGACTAACGCAGTTAATAAAATATGTGATCTAGATGATAGTCAAATTATTGAAGATAATACAATAAATGGTGCTAAACCTCAAGATTTTAATTTTAGTAAAATTCTTAAGGATACAATAAAAGATACTTTAACTAAAGTTAATGATAATAAAAACAATAAATTAAATTTAAAAGAGGATAATAATGATTAAACAACTTTTGAAAAAAAATAAAATTAAAAATATTTTATCTTTTATAGTTGTTTTTATGTTAACATCAAGAGTTATACAAGCAGCTAGTATAACTATAGGAACTGCAGATGAAAATGGGTCGAATTTTGGACCTATTGAAGTATTATTTTTAATGTTAATATTAACATTGGGACCTTCTATAATGATTATGATGACGAGTTTTACAAGAATTGTAATTGTTATGTCATTTTTAAGAAATGCTATGGGGACACAACAATCTCCACCCAACCAAATTATTGTAGGATTATCTTTATTTTTAACTTTATTTATAATGGCACCTGTTTTTAACGAAATTAATGATAAGGCATTGACCCCATATCAAAATAGTGAAATAACACAAGATGAAGCTATAGAGCAAGGTCTAAAGCCTTTAAAATCTTTTATGTTAAAACAGACTCAATCAAAAGATTTGGAACTTTTTTTAAATATAAGTAATACTGAAATACAATTAGATGATGATATGACAGAAGAAGAAAAAATAGATGAAATAGATTTAGTAGTAATAGTGCCTTCGTTTATAACTAGTGAATTAAAGAGAGCATTTATTATGGGTTTTCTACTATTCATACCATTTTTGGTCATAGATATGGTTGTAGCAAGTACATTGATGTCTATGGGAATGGTAATGTTACCACCTGGTCTAATAGCTATGCCATTTAAGATACTAATGTTTATATTAATTGACGGATGGAGCTTGTTGTTTAGTACATTGTCACAAAGTTTTAGACTATAGATGATATCTAAAAAGATGGAGGTTAATAAGTTTGACTCAAGGAATGGTATTAGATATTTTAAGAGAAGCGATGGTAGTTTCGCTAAAATTAGCAGGACCATTATTATTAATAAGTTTAGTTACAGGGCTTATTATAGCGATTTTTCAAGCGGCAACACAAATACATGAGCAAACATTAACATTTGTCCCGAAAGTTTTAATTTTAGGTGTTGCACTTTTACTTTTAGGTCCATGGATGGGAAATGTTTTAGGTGAATTTATGAAAAACTTGTTTGATATAATGGCGGGGTTATAGGTGTATTATGACTATAGAGTTAGAGCAAATAGGTATTTATATACTAACTTTTGCGAGAGTTGCATCTATGATATCATTCAACAGCCTTTTCGGGAGAAAAAATGTAAGCAGTTATGTTAGATCTGGGTTAATATTACTTTTAACTATATTAATAGCACCTAATGTACAATTTGAAGACTTTCAATTTTCTTATGATATAGTTTTTGTTTTAATGTTATTAAATCAGGTGTTGATAGGATTTTGTTTAAACTTTATTTTTCAGATTTTTTATTACATGTTATTTTTTGTAGGAGATTTTTTGGATATGCAGTTTGGTCTTTCTGCAGCTAAAATTTTTGACCCAAACACAAATATTCAGATGTCTTTAACAGGTAACTTTTTAAACTTATTATTTGTTTTATATATTTTTGTAACAAACTCTCATTTAACTTTAATAAAAGTTTTTGCAGATTCATTTAAGTATATACCATTTGATACATTTATTTTTAATCCTAAAATGTTTGAATTTATATTAAATATCTATACATCTGTATTTACATTAGGGTTAAAATTGATACTACCATTTTTAGCGGTTGAATTTATATTAGAAATTAGCATGGGCATTTTAATGAGGCTTATACCGCAAATACACATTTTTGTTATTAATATACAAATAAAATTATTGGTTGCTATTTTATTACTAATAATATTTTCTGTACCAATGGCAGAATTTATAGATAAGTATATAGTAATTATGTTTGACAATATGACAAGGGTTCTTTTTATTTAACAGAGGTGAAATATGGCAGGAGAAAAAAGCGAAAAAGCCACTGCGAAGCGGAAACAAGATGAGCGAAAAAAAGGTAATATATTTCAGAGTAAAGAAGTAGTTATTATTTTTTCAATACTATCAATGTTTTTTCTTTTACAGACATCTTTACCTAGGGTTACTAAAAGTATGGGTCAGGCGATGACTTATTTTTTTAGTTTAGGTGCTTTTACAGATTCTTTAACAGATTCTAATTTAAATAAAATGTTTATAGACTCATTTATGTATTTTGTTACTATGGCATTACCTTTTTTGCTAGCAAGTGCAGTTATAGTGGTCGTCTTTACAGGAATTCAGACTAAAATGCTAGTTTCTTTTAAAAATCTATCTTTTAAATATAATAGAATAGACCCTTTAAAGGGAATAAAAAAGATGGTTTCTTTAAGAGGATTAGTTGAACTTACAAAGTCATTAATTAAAATATCTATTTTAATTTATATAGTTTATATTAATATATCGAAAAATATTCATAGAATACCTCAATTTATAGATATGTCAATAACAGATTCATTTATGGTATGGTCAGATATAATAATGGGTATTGTATATAATGTTGTAGCGGTTTTCGTTGTAATAGCAGGTTTAGATTATTTATATCAATGGTGGGATTATGAAAAAAATCTTCGTATGACAAAACAAGAAATAAAAGAAGAGTATAAGCAAATGGAGGGTGACCCACAAGTTAAAGGTAAAATTAAAGACATGCAAAGAGAAAGAGCAAACAATAGGATGATGCAAAGTGTACCAACGGCTGATGTAATTATAAGAAATCCGACACATTATGCCGTTGCGATAAAGTATAATCATGATATAGATACAGCTCCAACTGTAGTTGCAAAAGGTGCAGATTATATAGCTTTAAAAATTATTAAAATAGCAGAAGAAAATGAAATTGCAACAATTGAAAACAAACCATTGGCAAGAGGGCTTTTTGAAAGTGTCGAACTAGATGAGTTTATACCAGAACAATTTTATCAACCAGTAGCCGAAGTTTTAGCCATTGTATATAACATGAAAAAGAAGGAATTAAATTAAAATGAAAGTATTTAATAACGTTGTTTCAGCTTTTGTAGTTGGCATTATATTTCTGCTATTAATACCTTTACCGCCGTTCTTTTTGGATTTAATGTTTATATTAAATCTAACAATTTCTTTTATCATTTTAATTACAACAATGTATATAAAAGAATCTTTAGAGTTTTCTATATTTCCTTCGTTACTTTTGATAACAACACTTTTTAGGGTTGCTTTAAATGTTTCTTCAACAAGATTGATTTTGTTAGAAGAGGGTAACGCTGGCCAAGTTGTAAAAACTTTTGGTGAGTTTGTTATAAGAGGAAATGCAGTTGTAGGTTTTGTAATATTTTTAATTATTGTTATAGTACAATTTATAGTTATTACAAAAGGGTCTGAGCGTGTTGCTGAAGTTTCTGCAAGGTTTACATTGGACGCAATGCCAGGTAAGCAAATGGCAATAGATGCGGATTTAAGTTCAGGTCTTGTAGATGAGCAAACAGCAAAAGAAAGACGTTTAAAGATACAAAGAGAAGCGGACTTTTTCGGGTCAATGGATGGTGCGTCAAAATTTGTTAAAGGTGATGCTATAACATCTATAATAATCACACTTATTAACTTAATAGGTGGAACTATAATAGGTTTAATGTCAGGTGGAGGTATGGATACTGTAATTACAACCTATACTACAGCAACTGTAGGCGACGGTCTTATTTCACAGTTACCTGCACTTTTAATATCTGTGGCAACTGGTATGATAGTTACACGAAGTGCATCTGAGTCAAACCTTAATACAGACGTTACAAGACAATTTTTATCACAACCAGTTGTACTTATAATGTCAGGTGTTGTTATTTTAGGTTTAGTTTTAATTCCTGGTTTTCCTATTTTTCAAATCGTTGTAGTTTCAGGGTTTTTAATAATATTAGGTATAACCTTAATTAAGAATCAAAAAGATATAGAAACAATTGAAGAAAATGACATGGAAGTTACTGAAGAAATTACATCTGAGGCTAATTATTATAAAAATATTGAAAATATATATAATTTATTAAACGTTGAGCAAATAGAGATGGAGTTTGGATACAGCCTTATACCATTAGTTGATGAAGCGAGTGGTGGTAGTTTTATTGATAGGGTAATTATGTTTAGAAAACAATTTGCTGTAGATATGGGTATTGTAGTGCCATCTGTTAGGATAAAAGATAGTGGGCAGCTAAATCCTAATAAATACGTAATAAAATTAAAGGGTGAAGAGGTAGCGAGTGGGGATATACTATTAGACCATTATTTAGCGCTACCAAGTAGTAATATAAAAGAAGAGATAGAAGGTATTGATACTATAGAACCAGCATTTAACATTGAAGCTAAATGGATTAGTAGTGATAAAAAGGTAAGGGCTGAATTAGCGGGTTATACATTAATTGACCCAACTTCTGTTATAATTACACATTTATCAGAGATAATAAAAAAGTATGCATATGAACTTTTAACTAGACAAGAAGTAGAAAATTTAATAAACAATGTTAAAAAGACAAATGAGACTTTGGTAAATGACGTAATACCTAATATTATTACAATTGGAGATTTTCAGAAAGTAATGTCTAATCTTTTAAGAGAGTCTGTACCAATTAGAGATATATCAACTATACTTGAAACATTGGCAGATTACGGTTCGACAGTTAAAGATACAGATATGCTTACTGAATATGTAAGACAATCTCTAAAACGAACAATATCACGTAAATTTTCTGAAGCAAATCAGATAAAAGTAATAAGCCTAGACTCTGAGATTGAAAATTTAGTAATGAACTCTGTTAAAAAAATGGAAAATAGTTCATATTTGGCATTGGAACCACAGGTAATACAACAAATTATTACGGCGACATCTACAGAGATAGATAAAATTAAAGATATTGTTTCAAATGTAGTTATAATTACATCGCCTATTGTGAGGATATACTTTAAAAAGTTAGTTGATCAATTTTACCCTAATGTTGTTGTTATTTCTTTTAATGAGGTTGATAATAATGTGCAAATACAAGCAATGGGAAATATAGTAATATAAATATAAAGAAGGAGGATTTATGGATAAAATTTTTACAGATAATTCAGAAAATAACAATATGACAGATTTATTTAGAACATATCAAAAAAGCGAATCTGTAGAAATTAGAAACAAAATCTTATTACACTATAGTTATATTGCTAACACTGTCGCTGTCCAAATGAGAGGGACAACATCTAACTTTGCTCAAGTTGAGGATATGGTAAATCATGGTATAATAACCCTTATAGATTGTATAGACAGGTTTGATATAGATAAAAGTGTTAAGTTTGAAACTTATGCATTTTTAAGAGTTAGAGGCTCTATGATAGACTTTGTAAGAAAACAAGATTGGGTGCCAAGGCGAGTTAGAAAATTGTCAAAAGATATAAAATCTTCCTACGATAAACTTTCAACTGAGCTTTTAAGAGAGCCAACGGATGATGAGATGGCTAAAGAATTGAAACTTTCTGTCGATAAATTAACTGATAACTACAGAGAAGTTTCAAAAGGTTTAACTATATCATTTGAAAACCTTTTAGAAGATAATTTAAGTAGTAAAAATCAAATTGATAGAAATATTATATCTCCCGAGGGAAATATTTTAGAGTTAGAATTAAAAGAACAGATTAAAAATGCAATAGATAAATTAAATGAAAAAGAAAAATTTTTTATAAGTCTTTACTATTATGAAAATTTAAAACTTAGAGAAATAGCGGAAGTTTTAGAGGTAAGCGAATCAAGAGTTTGTCAAATACACTCAAAGGTTATCTTAAAATTAAACACTATTTTGAAAGATTATATGAGGGATTAAAATGTTAAATGGTTTTTATACAGCTGCATCAGGTATGTTAATGCAACAAAGAGGTTTAAGTGTTTCGGCTAATAATATGGCGAATGTAAATACACCAGGGTTTAAAACAGAAATGTTGCTAGCTAAGACTTATAGTCAAGGTGCATCAGTCAAATATGAAAATGGTAAAAAGACTGTAATAGGTGCTAATGCACCAATTAAGATTGTTGAGTCTGTACCAACTAAATTTGACTCAAGCTCAATAAAGGAAAGCGAAAGACCTTATGATATGTCAGTATACGGTGAAGGTTTTTTTAATGTAGAAACTGAAGCGGGTAGAGTTTTAACAAGAAACGGAAACTTTGATATAGATGAAGAAGGATATTTAGTTTTGCCTAATGTTGGTAGGGTTTTAGGTGAAAATGGTCATTTATTAATCGGAGGATCTAATTTTATTGTTTTAGGTAATGGCAGTGTATATAATGAAGACGGTGATAATATAGATAATATGCTAATAACACAGATTGAAGTTGGCGATGAAGTGCAAAAGCTTGAAAATGGTATGTATATAACAAATAACTTAAATAATATAACCCAAATTGATGGTGGAGTTAGACAATTTACTTTGGAAGACTCAAACATTGATTTAAATAGAGAATTTGCAATGGTTATGGAAATGCAAAAGTCTTTTAATGCTTGTAGTGTTGCTTTAAAAAACATTGATCAAATTAATTCAAAAACAGTTAATGAAATAGGTAGAGTATAGAGGTATAAAAAATGAATATAGGGTTTTACTCAAGCGTATCTGGTATGCTTACATATCAACAAAATATGG
>JBOFNA010000012.1:0-3171 GCA_051658665.1 Oscillospiraceae bacterium | reverse complement strand
TATTTATTTGTTCTAAAAGTTCATTGAATACATTTTGATAATCTGACAAACTTTTTTCATCAGGAAGCGTTCCAAATAAACTTTTTATTTGTTCTAATTGTCTTACGTGATGTTTAAAATATGATATTTTTTCTTCCTCCAAAATTTCTTTTGCTAATCTGTGCGTCTTAGTTCTTGCTTGCGTCATCGTCAACAAGACACCATACATGCCATCAATTGTTGACACTGTCTCCCAAACCCTATCTAAATCCATAGCACTAGGGCTCGTTGGTACAATGATAAAATCGGATACGTCAATCACTTGCTGCACCACGTCAGCATCGTGCGGTGGTGTGTCAATTATTATTACTTTACCCGAATTTTTCAAATTTTTAATTTTTGATATTGTTCGTTTATTTCCTATTGAAAAATTGAATGGCAATTTTTCTTTTTCTTCTATCCTTTCTACCCACTCTGTCAAAGACCCTTGCATATCAGCATCAATGATTTCAACATCATAACCATTTCTAGCAAACAATGTTGCTAAATTAAGTGTTGTGGTTGTTTTTCCAACACCACCTTTCGTGTTAGCTATACCAATCACAATATTCTCTACTAAAATATTTTTCATCACTATTCCCTCTTTCATTTTTTGTAATATTCAAGAATTTCATTTATATTTTCTATTAGCTCTTGATCTGTTTGGCTAATGCCTTTTAAAAATCTTATTAACGCCAATTTTGGTACTTGTCCATGGTACCAAGAATTGAGCGTGACACTAGTCACATCTATTTCTCTACATAGCTGATATCGGCTTTTTCCACTGCTATCAACTATATTTTGTATTGCATTTTTCATTTATTTTGCCTCCTTATTTGTTGGTAATTGCTCAAAAGAGCAATAGTCCAATTCGTTTTTATTGTTGATGAAATAATATCTTTTTTCAATTGTTCCCTCATCATCAACTTCGTCCTCAAAAGCTGGCTGGTAACCCAAACTTAACAATAAAATAATATCTGATTTTTGGTCTGCTTTTGATTGGTGTGAGTAGCTATAATCACACCAATCAGCAATTAACAAGTTTTGATCTTCTTCACTCATTTCAATAAATTCCTCAAAGTATGAAGGACAATCGGGCATGAATTCCTCATAATAGCTGATTGATTTTTCTCTTTTAAGGATTTGTATAAATTTATTGTATAATAACATTTTAGTTCCTTCTTTCTTCTTTCTTTTTTCTTTTTTCTTTTTTCTTTTCTTACTCGTTATTTTCCATCCATTTTTGGTGGATTCTCTCTTTTCTTTCTTCGCAAAGTGAGTCTAAATATTTGTTGAATATTTTTTCTATTTCTTCCTGATGCTCATATTCGTCTGTATCAGAATTTAGCTTACCTCCGTAAACACTAACCACATCACTATAAAATGAGTCCCACATCGATACTTCTGTCCCAAAATCGGGCACTTCGACGTATTTCCATTCTCCTCCATCTTCTTCTATCACCCTGTTAATTATAGTCTCCATTTCTGATACTATCAAATTTAAATTTTTCATTTTCGATTCCCTCTTTCTTTTCTAATTAACCTTATACCTATATTATAACAAGTTAATTAGTATAAGTAAACATATATAGTAAAGAAAAATGAAATAAACTAAAAGTTGGTCTATACTTTTTATGTCGGATTAACACTTTATTGCTCTCTCGTACGGCGATATAGCGTTGACTCACTAATACCAACTAATTTAGCAATCTCTCTCACACTCTTATTTGTTGTTTTTCGCAACTCTAAGGCATGTTTCACTTTTATGTTATCATTACCATATTTTTTTGGTCTGCCTCTGTAGACCCCCCTTTTTTTGGCTAATTCGATGCCTTGTCGTTGTTTCTCCCGGTTTATATCCCATTCTAACTCACCAATAGCTGCAAAAATAGTTAAAAAGAACTTTCCTGTAGGTGTTCGCGTATCAACTCCTAAATTTAAAATAACCAGGTGTATTTTTTTTTGTTCAAATAATTCAACTAATTTTAACAGTTCCACTGTAGATCTACCCAATCTGTCCATTCTAGTAATGACTAAAATGTCACCTTCAATCAGTTGTATTAATAAATTTTCCAATATATTTTTTGTCTTACTTTTCCCCGATATTTTTTCTTTACAAATTAGATCCACCTTAAACTCACTTAACAATGCAACTTGAGTTGCTAAATTTTGACCTTTGGTACTCACACGTGCATATCCATAAATCATAGATTCACATCCTTACATTAATAAAAAACGCTCTATTTCAGCGTTTTATCATTCCTTACGTTACATACAATACTCTGGCAAATTTGATCTGACTATAGCTTCAGAAAATGGGGGGGGAACAGAATTTCCACATCTAGCTATTTGTTTTGCTTTGCTATATTTTTTACCATACTCGTCAACTTCTATGATATAGTTCTTTGGAAAGTTATGTGCCGCAAACAATTCGATTGGAGCTAACATTCGCATTGTTATATCAATTATTTTATCGGTTTTTTCTATCATTACTAAACCAAACCGATCTTTTGTTGTTACTGTGTGCAGCGGACTATTTAGTGTCTGACCAACATCGTTGCCATAATATTTAATTAAAAAAGCAAATAAAAGGGAAGGATGCTCGACAGTAGTAGTAACTGTTCCAAAAGAGCTTTCCATATATTTTCTGCAACCACTGTAATCACTACCATAATGTTTAGTAAAAAAATCTGTCTCAATAATTTGTTGGATAAGTGCGTGATTTTCTTCTGTTGTTATTATTGTCTCTACTTTCTCTTTAGCAATACTACAAGGATTACTACTTGTGTTTAGCAGGTAGTCGCGTTGTCTAACAAATGGCTGAGGATCATTCAAAATAAACTTGTGGATCCCCCTTGCAATTCTTTTTAAGGTATTTGGAGATAGTTCCTTCTTTCTCTTAAAAATGGAAATGCCAGGTATACTCCAGTCTATAATGCTATGTGCAGGAGTCCAAGGCGCTAGTCTTCCCTCCTGCACTGCCGAACAACTTGGATTGTCGTGTGATTTTTCTGGCCAATTAATTTTTTGGTCATCACATCTTGCTACCAAAAAGAACCTTTTTCGTGTCGTTGCCGCTCCATAATGAAACGCATCTAACTCTTTCCACTCAACTTTATATCCTAATCCCTTTTTTATCTTTGTTGCTTGGCT
>JBOFNA010000011.1:0-2252 GCA_051658665.1 Oscillospiraceae bacterium | reverse complement strand
CTTTAATACAAATATCAGACCTTTAAATTTAGAAGAAAACTATGAAAATGTAGAAAAAGCTTTAAATTATGGTAATACTCTAAATTGTAATATCATGACATTTTCAAAAAATACATTTACTGGTAACAGTTTGCACCATTATATAAACAATCTAAGTTTTTTAAATGAAATATGTAATTATTATAATAAAATCTTAAATTTCTCAAAAAATATAAATAGTATTATTATAATAGACTCAATAAAAAAACAAGAAAACTCTATAAAGTCCGGTTTGTTCGTTATCTATAAAGGTGAAGAAATTTTATTTGTAAAAAACAATAGTTATGAAACAATAAATATAAACGGTTTTAAAACTGCAATTATAAATTGTGAGTTTAAAGACACATTAAGTTATCTTGAAAAAACAAACCACGAAAATGTTAATTTGTCTATTATTATTCAAAATCAAAACTATACAGTAAATACTTTTGATAAAACTCAAAACCTTTTTAAATCTTTATCGGAGTTTTACCATAATTCAATTTCATACAACTCTGGCTGTCTTGGCGATAGTAGTGATGTATCTTTAAAAAAAGCTTTTTCTCTTAACTTAGAAAATGGTAAATTAATATCAAGTATAATCGCATTATCTCAAAATATAAATGATGATTTTTTAAGCTGTATTACTGATTATGATTTTAATTTTTTAAATGCACCTTTACATTATGACGAAAATATAAAAAGCTTTCTTTTAGAAAATAGTCAAAATGAAACCCTTAGAGATATAAAAAAAGATCCCTTTTACGAATATTATAAATATTATACAAACGAGTTTTTAGCTTCAATTTTTGATATGCAAGTTGAGTCTTTATCTAAACGTATGAAAAATGCAAATATAAAAAATATAATTTTACCTGTATCAGGAGGTCTTG
Source organism: Oscillospiraceae bacterium (assembly GCA_051658665.1). Classification (GTDB taxonomy): domain Bacteria; phylum Bacillota; class Clostridia; order Oscillospirales; family Ruminococcaceae; genus JBOFNA01. The sequence goes on along the minus strand of JBOFNA010000011.1, from coordinate 1,341 downwards.
ACTCTACTATGGCATTTTTAGTTTGTGTTAAAACTTTAGATGTTTTAAATTTAGACAGAAAAAATTTGTTAGCTATTACCTTACCTGGCTTAGGAACAAGTGACCAAACTTATAACAATGCTATTAATTTAATACAAAGCCAAAATGTATCGTTTAAAGAAATTTCTATAAAAAACGCTGTTTTAAATCATTTTAAAGATATAGGGCATAATGAACAAGACAAATCTACAGTTTATGAAAATGCACAAGCAAGAGAAAGAACACAAATCGCACTTGATTTAGCAAATAAAAATAACGCTATATTCGTAGGAACAGGTGATTTATCAGAAGACGCATTGGGTTTTTGTACCTTTGGCGGCGATCACCTAGCCAACTTTAATATAAATGTTTGTCTAACAAAAACTATGATAAGGCAAATGGTTAGGTTTATAATGAAAAGCGAGTATTTTTTAAAGTCAAATAACACCTTGCAAGATATTTTAGATACACCTATAAGCCCTGAACTTCTGCCATCTGGGGATAAAACAATTTCGCAAAAAACAGAGACAATTCTTGGTGATTATATTTTGCACGACTTTTTTTTGTTTTATTTATTAAAATACAATATGCCATTAGAAAAAATTCACTATTATGCAAAGAAAGCTTTTTCTTTAGACTATGACCAAAAATATATAAAAGAAAAGTTTATAATCTTTTTAGAAAGATTTTTTAAAAATCAATTTAAAAGAAGCTGTCAACCAGATTGTGTGGAAATAACAGATATAAACCTAATTAATGGAAAATTTATGTTTAGTAGCGATGTCGACATAACAACCTTTTTAAATAAACTGAAAAATAATATAGAATAAAAAGCACTATTTTGCTAACAATATATTTGTAAGTTTAATTTAATAATTAGATTTATATCTTGCAATAATTTTGAGGTGAAAAATATGGATATATTAAATAAGTCTTCCCTTGTACTTGTAATTGTTGGTGCGCTTAACTGGTTTAGCATTGGTCTTTTTCAATATGACGTTGTAGCTATGTTATTTGGTGGCCAAGGTGCCATAGTAAGTAGAATCGTTTACACATTAGTTGGATTAGCTGGTATTTGGACAATTTCTTTATTATTCAATAACCAAATAAGTGAAAATCCAACTGATATGTAGTATTAGCTTATTTTATAAGTTTAAAATAAAAGATATAGGTATTATAATACCTATATCTTTTATTTTAATTTTACTTTACACTTTTTAATATTTTAATTATAATATAATTAAAATATTAAAAAGTGTAAAGGATTAATAAATATGAAACAAAAAGTTACAGTAGCATTTATATGTGTACATAACTCTTGCC
>JBOFNA010000010.1:0-8470 GCA_051658665.1 Oscillospiraceae bacterium | reverse complement strand
CTTATTGATTTTATTTCAACTAAACCCTGTTGCACTTCAGGTACTTCCATCTCAAACAAACGTCTTACAAGTCCTGCATTTGTCCTTGATATTATCATTTTAGGCCCTTTTTCTGTTTCTTGCACATCTACAACATATACCTTTATATGCTCTCCCTCTTTGAAAGATTCATTTTCCACTTGTTCAATTTTAGGTAAAATACTTTGATATTTACCCATGTCTACTGTCAAATTTCCGCTTCTTGTATCTATCCTCAATACCGTCGCAGATACAATCTCATTTGACTTGCCTTTAAGTTCCTTAAACATTTGACTTCTCTCAGCTTCTCTTATCCCTTGTCTTATAATTTGCTTTGCTGCTTGTGCTGCCAAAAGTCCAAAGTCACTAGTTTTTATTGGTATCTCAACGATATCGTCTATCATTGCTTTTTTGTTATACCTTTTCGCCTCATCTATTTGTATCATCGTTGGTTCATGGCTAACTTCTTCTACAACAGTCTTTTGTATCGCAACATAAAATTTGGCTTTTTCAATGTCAATATCAACTATTATATTATCATCAGCACCATAACCTCTTTTTACAGCTGCTATTATTGCCGCTTTTATTTTTTCAACTAAATAACCACTTTCTATCCCTTTTTCTTTTTCAAAAGCAACTAGCGTCTCAAAAAAATCTTTATTCATTTTTAAATCCCTCCTAAAAATTAATTTCTTCACACAACCTAACTAAAACTAAATCTTGTTTTATGAAAACCATTTCTTCTTTTATTTCATTGTCTAAAATCGTTATTATATTATCTTCTTTTTTTATTAAGTCACCGACAAACTCTCTCTTGTTGTCGATAGGTCTAATCGTTTTTAAAAAAACCTTATTATTTAAATATTTATTAAAATGCCAGTCTTTTGTTAGTAACCTATCTAGACCTGGTGAGCTAACCTCTAAATAATAACTTTGCTCAATCGGGTCTAATTCATCTAATAATTTGTCTAATGATCTACTGACATTTTCACAGTCATCAAAGCTTACGCCGTTTTCTTTATCTATATACACTCGTAAAAACCAAGATGCCCCTTCTTTTTCAAAAATAACATCCCAAAGTACTACATTATTTTTCACAACAATATCTTCTAATAGTTCTTCAACTATAGACACTGTATTTTTACCTTTACCTTTTGTAGCCATATAACCTCCAATTAAATATTAAAGAGTGGTTTCACAACCACTCTCAAATAGTAAAATTTTATTAATATAATCATATCACAATATCACCACGATTGCAATACTTATAAAAATAAATTTAATATTAATTAATCTTCAACTTGGCGACTTAAAAATTCTGCTGTTATAGCTAATAAAGTTTCATCTATCTTATCTCCGCCTTTTCCATCATCTAAAACAATCAACGACCCTAAACAATCATTAATAGATACAATAGGTACAATTGCCAACGCTTTATTATCAAGACTTTCGATAGGTTGTACTTCATTATCAAAAACAGGTTTTCTAGATAATATTATCTCTTCTGTTTGCGTTGATACTCTTCTGTCCATAAACTCTCTTTTTTGATTTCCTGTTGCAAATATAACATTATCTGTATCTGTTATAATAACCGGATGTTTTATAAACTTATTTAGTGTTTCTGCAAAAATAACAGCGTTTGTCAATACCTCTCCAATAGATGAGTATTTTTTAAAAATAACTTCACCTTGATTATTGGTATATATCTCTAAAGAGTCGCCTTCTCTTATTCTCATAGTTCTTCTTATTTCTTTCGGTATAACTACACGACCTAAATCATCAATACGCCTTACAATTCCTGTAGCTTTCATAATTATCTCCATCTTTTAAACATATATTTTATTTGTTACAATAATAGTATTATCAAATAAATAGTGTTTATACAATATATGTAACTATAAAAAACAAAAAAGCCATAAAAAAATGGCTTTTTCAAAGCAAAATTAATCTATAACAATATAGTCAAAATTCTCATTGTTTTTAGATGTAATCTGCTGGTTATCTTTACTTATCATTAAATTAACTTTAGAATTAGGCAGTTTGTCCTTTAAATGTTTTATAAGTAAATCAAAATATTGTTGTCTACCCTCATCAGTAGACATTAAGTTTACATCAACAAAAAAAGGTTGGTTATCAACAAAAGTCGTAAAACTAACAAAATTATTATTTACTGTATCAACAAGCGCTCTCTCAGTTTGTATTGTCATACCTACTCCACCATATGGTACATTTGTAGGTGTTAATAACTCATTTAAATTTATATTGAAAATTAAATTTTTACTTTTTTCTTTAGCATCATTTTCTAAAATTCCCATAAATTCGTTTAACGATTTTTGTTTCGATGCAGCATCGTTTCCTGTTGAAAACCTAGCTAAACTTAGCCCTGGTACATTAAACGGATAATTATAATCATTTAATATAACCTCTTCAATGTCCATACTATAAATCTCATCGACTAAACTCTTTATATAGTTTTGGCTCTCTTGCGAAGACGGGTCCATCCACGGCTTTCCACCTGCTTGAGCTGTATTGTCTAACCATCTTCCTTGTGTTCTAAGATATTTTACGCCAGTTTCTGGATATTTTAAAGATATAATATGATCTTTAAAAGCACTTAAAACAACTGAAAATTTAATATTATTTTCTTTGAATTTTTGGTTTACAGTTTTCAAATCAATATTAGCACTTACAACACCTGCATTTATGGACATTTGATTTTGTGTATTATAATAAATATTACCATTATTATCTTTAACCATAAAATAAACTTTATCTATTTTATTCTCTTTTAAATATCCTATATAACTATTTAACGAGACTTCACTGCTAATATTATTGATGTCATCAATTGTTTTTACTTTTAAAACACCCTGCTTACTTGGCTCATCTTCTTTACTTGGCTCATCTTCTTTACTTGGCTCATCTTCTTTACTTGGCTCATCTTCTTTATCAACAGAGTTATTTTCATTATTTCCAAGTTGACCATTTGGAAAAAGTTGATCTTTATAATTAGGATCATCTTTCCTTTTATTTATAGAGTCTGCAACAAGCCACCCAACCCCAAATAATATAACGACAGCAATAATAAGCGCTATTATTTGTATAGGTGTTAGCGACATTCTAAATCTTTGCTTTTTATAAATATTTCCGTAATTTTTAATTTTATGCGCTTTTCTTTTGCTACTCATAACAACTCTCCTATATTTGATATCCTAATAAACCATACAAAGCCATAGATAATATGCCTATGTAAATAAGCATAGATGGAAGTCCCTTAAAAGTAGGCGGTATATTTCTATGTTTAGTTTTTCTATTTCCTTCGCAAACTAAAACTAAAGACAATGTATATCCAACTCCAGAACCAAATCCAAAACTTATGGATGAAATAAAATCTAAATTACTAAAAGATGATAATAACATAGTCCCTAAAACCGTACAGTTGAACACAGCTATAGATATATAATGATCTATTTTTTTATAGTAAACAGAAAACTTTTTTAAAATTAAATGTAATATTAAGTAAACAAACCCCATAACCAAAACATACGCCAAAGGTTTAAGACTATCATTATATTTAAACCTATACAATATCGAATCTACAAAATACACAAACCCCGAAGTTACCGTTGTTATAAATGTCAGTATCTTTCCAAAATTAAATATACTGTGAATATCTTCTGTTATTAATATAAGTCTATCTGTCCCTAATCCTCTTATAAAAATAGCATTTTCTGCTAAAATTGCAGCTATTGATAAAATTACAAAACGGCTTAAAATACTTATTAATAAGTCCACTCTAACCCTCCTGATTTATATTTATTTGTTTTTTAATTCTCTGACTTATATTTTGATATAAACCTGCCAAAACACCAATTAATATAAACCCCATAAATGATGTTGTCATAACAGGTAATGTCGCCCCATCTCTTACAACCACACCCCAAATAGTACCATAAGCCAATATTTCTCTAACAAACCCTATAGTTATACATGGTATTATAAACCATATAATAGTGAAAAATAAATCTTTTATAAAAATTGATAAACTTTCATCTGTCTCAGCTGCATTTGATGCTTTTATAAGTATTATAGAGTCAACAATTAATATTGGTAAGTATATCCCCAAATAATTCACAGTATTTACATCAATAGATTCAACAGCTTTAGATGCAAACGGGTAAATTGATGCACCAACAAAAGCAAATATAAAATCTCTAAAATGCCAAGGTATATATTTTCTAAAACATCTTTCAAAAATCATTACAGATACAAAAATAATCATAAGCACTACAATTAAAATCACCGATGACTTTAATGTAGTAGCACCTATTATTATAGGTGTCAACGCTAAACCCTTTGCAAAAATTGGACTATTTGACAAAATATTGTCCAAAAATTTTAAAAGGTTTAAATTTTTACTTAAATCCATTTTAACCTTTTTTTTCATTTCTTTCAACTAAAACACCACTCTTTTAAGTATTTTTTAACAAACTAATAAATTTAGATTTGATATTTTTAATTAAATAACTTTTATAAAAGTTATTTTTTATTATCTTTATTTGACAGCTTTTTTTCTTTTTCAGTTGGGGTATTGCTATCTTTAGGCGATATATTTCTTTTAGCTTTTTCTGGTGTCTTTTTGGTTTTAGCCTTTTCAACTGGAGTATTGCCATCTTTAGGCGATATATTACTTTTAGCTTTTTCTGGTGTCTTTTTGGTTTTAGTCTTTTCAGCTGGAGTATTACTATCTTTAGGTGATATATTGCTTTTAGCTTTTTCTGGTGTCTTTTTGGTTTTAGTCTTTTCAACTGGAGTATTACTATCTTTAGGCGATATATTGCTTTTAGCTTTTTCTGGTGTCTTTTTGGTTTTAGCCTTTTCAGCTGGAGCATTACTATCTTTAGGGGACATATCTCTTTTAGCTTTTTCTGGTATTTGCTTGTCCTTTTCGTAAAATAAATAATCGTGCTCTTTATTCGGTGAGTAATAGTCACTCGTATATTGATCTTCACTATCTTTATTTAAATTAATTATTGTTGTTTCATTCTCATCTGTTTCTGCTGACCTATCTCGAGAGTTATATATAATCTTTAACCCATCTCTATCTACACCCTTAGCTATATCCATGATATATTTTTGAAAACGCAAAAGTAATGCTTTTATACTTTCATAAATATTCTCATAATCAAAATTAATTAAATAAGGTGTCAAAACTCTATCGTAATAGGATGATAAAGCATTCAAAATAATAACCGCAAATAAAGTCGAAACAGAAAAAGGAGATATATATTCAAAAATAAAACTTACAATACCCAAAGTTATTCCGTAAAAAATTTTAGACTCATCTTTAACAGGCGAAGTAACAGGGTCAGTTGCTATAAATATGGCTATGAAAATAATAGGCTTTGCTAAAACTTCATAAATAACAGAGTCAAAAGACCCTGTAACTATCCTAGGGAAAAAAAACGATAGTATAATTACAGTACTTAAAAATGTTACTGGTATCTGCCAACTAATCCTTTTTCTCAAATACAAAAATAGCCCACTAGATAACAAAACTACTATAGAAATCGCCCCAAATGGTCCAGGGTAATTGCCTAAAATCAAGTCGCCAATTTGTACAAAAGGCACTCCTGATTGTTTTAAAACATCTATAGGGCTACTCACAAGATTAACAGTATTATCTATAAATAAAGGCAAATTATTTAATGGTTTCGGATACATATAAATATCTTGGGTAAATGTAATAGCTGCAAAACAAAATCCTACAGACGATATATTGAAAATATTACTACCGTAACCTCCAAAAACTTGTTTGCCCACTACAACAGCAAAAATTGAAGATATAACAACTACACTATATGATACACTTGCTGGAAATAAGTAGGACATTATAATAACAGATGTTATTGATGATAAATCTAAAATATATTTTTTTTGATTCCCCAATTTAAACCAAATTAAATCACATAAATATGCAGTATAAGCTGCCAAAGCGGTTATAATTATTGGTCTTGCGCCATACAAAAAATAAGATAAAAATCCAAGTGGTAATAAAGAGAGTATAATATCTAATTGCGTTTTGTAGTTATCGCTACTTTTTAATATTGAAATTGTTTTGTTTTTCATTACAAATCTCCTATTTGCATTTTTATCATTAAGTCACATATACATTAAATTATACAATAACATTAAAAAAGGGGTCTATTTTGATTTTCGAGAAATTAAACAATAAGAAATACATAATTTATTTATTTAAAGAAGATATTGTAAATTTAAAAATCAATTGCAATAAATTAAATTTTTTAGATATATATACCAAAAATATTATAATATTATTATCGGATAAATTAAATTTAAAATTCAATAATATTGATAAAAATCAAAAAAAACTATGTACAAAAAATTTTCTGTATTGTAGTAATAGTACAAATGTCCATTTTGATTTTTTTAAAAAATTCAGTGTAAATTGTGAAAAAAATAAAAAAAGTAAATTATATATAATAAAATGTACTGATATAAATAAAATTTTTATATTCTCTAAAGTGCTTTACGAAAAATTAGGAAATATAAAAAGCGATTTATACAAAGCAAATAACATTTACTACATAACAATAAAATTAAAAGATGATAAAAATCTTTTAATCAATCATATTTGTAATGAATTTTTTATGACCTTATTTAAGAAAGATACTTTTAAATTATACCTTAAAAAATACGGTGATCATTTGATCTTCAATAACGCATTGTATTTTTTATCAAAATAAATTTATTTTTAAACTTTTTATAGCTGAACTAATATTATCAGACGAAAAAATGTACGAACCTGCAACTAAAATATTTGCACCTGCATCTTTTACAAGTTGACAAGTTTTATCATTAATGCCACCATCCACTTCAATGTCAACTTTTAAGCTGTCTTCTTGTATTTTTTTTCTTAATTTTTTTATCTTAATTAATGTTTCTTCCATAAAGGATTGTCCACCAAAACCAGGCTCAACAGTCATAATTAAAACCATATCTATTTTTTCTAGATATTTGTAAACTTTTTCAATGTCTGTTTTGGGTTTTAGAGATATCCCTACCTTTTTATTTTTGCTTTTTATTTTACTAATAATATTATCTATGTCTTCATCTACCTCTAAGTGAAAAGTTATTATATCTGCACCTGCTTTAATGAACTCATCTACATAAGTCAATGGGCTTTCTATCATTAAATGTACGTCATAAATGACATTTGGTATTTTATTTTTTAAACTTTTCAAAACAGGGGCACCAATTGTAATGTTAGGCACAAAATGCCCATCCATAACATCTATATGTAACATATCTGCTCCATTTAAAATTACATCATTGCACTGACTTTCTAAATTCGCAAAATCTGCTGATAATATAGAAGGTGATACTTTAATCATAAAATCTCCTCTCTAATCCTTAGTGTAATATATTACAATAAATTAACAAAAAGGTCAATAAGGTATAATGTTTTATATTTATTATATGTCATGAGGAAGAGTATTAAAAAGACCTTTTTATAGCTTTCGCAATCTTTTCCTCTTCCTCTTATTTTATATATACTATGCTATGACATATATAAATGATATTAATTAAAACAGCTAGGTTTTTTATAATAAAAATAATGTCAAATCACAATCTATATTAATTGATAATTTAATTTTTCTTTATTATTTACTGTTTTTCTTTTTTAATACATGTACCAAAAAAATAAATTGATAATAATCATCTTTTTTTATTCAAAAATTTTAAATTCTTTCTCTTTTTCTAAATTAATATTTTTAACTTTAGCTAACTCACTAACGGTTACCATCTTATAACCTAAACTATCTACAACTTCAACAACCTCTTCTACCGCATCTGCTGTAGAACTATAAATATCATGCATTAAAATAACGCTACCATCTTTTATTGAATTTAATATGTTGCTTTTAATTATATCTTTATTTTTATATTTCCAATCCATGGTATCTATAGACCAATGTATAAACGGCATATCTACTAAATTTAATACATTTTCATCTGTGGTTCCATAAGGTGCTCTTACAATATCCGCTTCTTTTCCTATGGCTTTGAAAATTTCATTATTTGTAGCATCTATTTCGTGTCGTAATTCATCTTCATTTAATTTAGTTAAATTTTTATGGTTATATGTATGACTGGCAATTTCGTGCCCAAAATTATACGCTTTTTTTAAAATGTCAGGAAATTTTCTAGCATTGTGTCCAATAACAAAAAATGTACCTTTTGCATTATATTTATCTAAAGACTCTAAAATTCTTCCAGTATTTTCCCTGTTTGGTCCATCATCGAATGTAAGAGCAACATAACCTTTAGGTTTTTCTTTTTCAAATGTAAAGTTTACTATTTTATTTACAAAATTTAATATAGGAGACTGTTGTGCGCTTTTCACTTTAAAAGTATCATTGTTAACATT
>JBOFNA010000009.1:0-30102 GCA_051658665.1 Oscillospiraceae bacterium | reverse complement strand
AAACCTTTAAAAATACACAATATAGTATTTGATAACGATTTTCTTAAAAATTTAGATACTATTATAACTGATGGTGGATATATAAATTTTGATTATAAATACAAGTCCTATGTAACTTATAATATATCAGTAATTGAAGGCGAGAGGTTTTTAAGCGATATAAATTTGTATAGAAAAAAAGGCTATATAATAATAGTTACAGATGTTACTGAAACTAGAAATTTATTGGAGGTAAGACAAGAGTTTTTTTCGAATGCATCACATGAATTAAAAACACCTATAACATCTATAATTGGATTTTCTGAGATTTTAATTAATGATTTGGTGAAAAATAAAGATAAAGAGAAAGAATATTTAAATAAAATTTTAACTAATAGCTTTAAAATGAGTAATATAATTAATGATATTTTACAAATATCTAATTTAGATGAAAAAAAGACAGATGAGATACATAGCGTAAATGTTAAAGATATAATTTTACAGGTTATAGATGATATAAAGCCACAGATAAAAGAGATGAATGTTAATGTTAACCTTAATGTTAAAAGTGATTTTAATATTTATATTAATACACAAAATTTAAAAGATATTTTAACTAACTTAATTGAAAATGCAGTTAAATATAACAAAAAAAATGGAGATATATTTATTTGTTATGAAAAAAATGGTAATAAAATGAAATTATCTATTGAAGATACTGGTATTGGTATTGATGAAAAATATATAGATAGATGCTTTGAAAGGTTTTTTATAGTTAACAAAAGTAGACATAATAAATTTGGGTCTACAGGTTTAGGGTTAGCTATAGTTAAAAATATTGTTAATTTATATAATGGTGAAATATTTATAGATAGTAGTTTGGGCAAAGGAACAAAAATAACATTGATTATTTAGTATATAGAATAATCAATGTTATTTTTTTATTATAATAAATCTTTAATATATAAGCTATTTATATTAAAAGGGTACATTATTAATATATAAAATTAAATATATAAAATTAAATATAAAATAAATTAAATTGTTAATAATACATTATATATAGGTGAGGTGTATTTGTGAATTTTTTAGTGGATATGAAAAATATAAATAAATGTTATATAAATGGAAAAAACAAAACTTTTGCGTTGAGAAATATATCAATTAAAATAAAAAAGGGTGAGTTTGTTTCTGTTGTTGGTACATCAGGGTCGGGAAAATCAACTTTGATAAATATTTTAGGGTGTCTTGATATTCAAAGTAGTGGGGATTATTTTTTAAATGGTAAAGATGTATCTAAAATGTCAGATAATGAAAAAGCTTTTTTCCGAAACAAAGAATTGGGTTTTATTTTTCAAAAATTTAATTTATTAGAAAACTTAACAGCTTTAGATAATGTTATGTTACCATTGGTTTATAGAGGAAATGAAAAAGAAAAAAATAGAGAAGTGGCAATAAAAAATTTGACTAAATTGGGGCTTTTTCATAAAATAAATAATACACCAAAAGAAATGTCAGGAGGTCAACAACAAAGGGTAGCGATAGCAAGAGCAATATCAACAAACCCAAATGTAATACTAGCTGACGAACCAACAGGAAACCTAGATTTAGAGTCAAGTCAAATAGTAATGGATATATTAAGGCAGTTAAATAAAGATGGAAAAACAATCATTATTATAACTCATGATGAAAATATAGCTAAAAGCACAGACAGGATACTAACAATTTCAAATGGTGAAATTGTTAGTGATAAAATGAAAGTATAGTAGATAAAATAAAAAAAGAGCATTACTGCTCTTTTTTTAATCTGTTAAATAGGATTTTACTATAGTTTGTAAAAGGTCATCTCTATCTAATTTTGTTATTAAACTCCTTGAGTTATTATAGGTTGTAATATATGTAGGGTCATCAGATAAAATATATCCTACAATTTGGTTAATAGGATTATAGCCCTTTTCTTTTAGCGCATCATAAACTATTGTTAAAATTTGCTTTATATACTCTTCTTTTTCGTCATTAACTGAAAATGTTAGTGTTTGTTCAATCATAGTATCACCCTTTCGATATTTTAATAATACACTAATAAATTTACTATGTAAAGTAAAATGTATTTATAAATTTTGTTTTCAAAACATTTAACCTTAATTTATTATTATTTGAAATTATGGAGGCTTATCATATTATATATATAATTAATATACATAAAATAATTGACATTTTAATAATAATTTTTTATATTTAAGGTGATTACAGTTCTAAAGCTTCTATTATATAATCGTCACTTATAGTGTAACTAATTAATGTTATTAAAAAAAATATATTGTAAATTATTGTTTATTATTTAACTTATTTTTTACATGTGAAAAATTTGTATTTAATGTGTAATAAAAATACATTAAATACATCAGCATCTATATTATAATTTTAATTATTTATAATATAGAGCATTTATATTATCTAAACTTTTGTGGATTTTACAAAACATTTATACGCCTTATGTCCTTAATACTACATTTATATTTTTTAGGTTATTTAAAATATTTTGTATAGTACTATCAATTTCAGAGTCAACTAAAGTATGCTCATATGAACGTAAGGTCAAATTAAAAGCTACAGATTTATTGTTTTCACCTATTTGTTCACTTTCAAAAACATCAAATAATTTAACATTTTCTAAAATATCTTTAGATGACTTTAAAATAATATCTTTAATGTCAGAAACTAAAACATTTTTATCGCAAATTAATGCTAAATCTCTAGAAACAGCAGGAAATTTTGGTAATGCTTTGTAAGTATATGAGTCTTTTGTGTTTTTGAACACAGAGTTAAAATCAAGTTCTAGAGTATAGCACCTTGTTTTTATATTGTAATTATTTAAAACTTTAGGGTGTATCTCACCTAAAACTCCTACATGCTCATTATTTATAAAAATGTTTGCGCAACGTCCACTATGATAACTAGTATTTTCTCTAAAAGGTGTAAATCTATAATTTTTTATGTTGAATGTGTGGAAAATAGCCTCACATATACCTTTTATATAGTAAAAGTCTTTGTTTTCACCATAAACTCCAGCAATTATTTTTTTGATTTCATCTGGTAATATATTTTTGCTTTTTCTATACTCTTTTGATATCTCGTATAGAGAAACATTTAAGTTTCTATTATTGTAGTTAAAGCTTAATGTAGACAACATAGAAGGTAATGAGGTTGTACGCATTATACTTGTTGCTTCACCTAATGGGTTTGATATTTCAACACTTTCTCTAAGAACATCATCTAAAGATAAATTTATTTTATCATAGTCATTAGGAGATATAAATGAAAATGTAATTATTTCGTTTAAAGAACAAGATAAAAGAGTTTCGTTTAATTTTTCTTCAAAAATTTGTTCTTTTGTTTTTTTGCAAATGACATTTGCACTAGGTAAAGTTAGCGGAATTTTATCATATCCATAAATTCTAGCCACTTCTTCTACAATATCTGATTTTTCTATAATGTCTTGTCTAAAACTCGGTATAGTTATTTTATTATCATTTACAATAAATGATAAACTTTTTAAAATAGAAAGGATTTCATTATTTGGTATATTAGTACCTAAAAATTTGTTAATATGGTTATAGTCTAACTCAACTTCTTTTAATGTTGGTACCTCATTAAAAACATCTATATGCTCACCTATAATGTCGCCACAACACAGATGCTCTATTAATTGAGATGCTCTCAAGAGTGCGTGCTCACAATTTTTCGGGTCAAGACCTTTTTCAAATTTAGAGGAGCTGTCTGTTCTAATATTTAATGATTTAGATGTGTTTCTAATGTTATAACCATCAAAACAAGCTATCTCTAAAACTATAGTTTTAGTTTTTTCAGTTATTTGGCTATTTTCTCCGCCCATAATACCAGCTAATGCAATGTTGTTATGGGTATCTTTGATACATAAAACATTGCTATTAAGGGTATGCTCATGCTCATCTAAAGTTTTGAATTTATCATTTTCACTTGCAAAATCTACAACAATATGTTTTGTTGTTAATGTTTCATAATCAAAGGCGTGCATTGGCTGGCCATACTCTAACATCACATAATTAGTTATATCAACAATATTATTAATTGATTTTATACCACATAATTCTAGGCGACGTCTTAGCCAAATTGGAGATGGACCTATTTTTACATTAGTTGCCATTTTAGCCATATATCTTTTACACAAATTGCTTTTAACATCTACATTTATGTAGTTATTTATATTATCTGTCTGATTTTTTATAGTCGGTTTTTCAATAACAATGGGAGTGTTAAAGGTTGCCGATGTTTCTCTAGCTAAACCAATTATACCAAGACAATCGGGCCTATTTGATGTAATTTCAAACTCTATTAGAGTGTCATCTAGATTTAAAGTTTTTGTTATATCTTCGCCTAAATTTGTATTTGCCGGTAAAATCAATATACCATCTTCAATAGCGTTTTCAATATCATTAATTGATATATTTAATTCAGAAACTGAGCACATCATACCATCACTGATAACACCTCTAAGTTTACCTTTAGTTATTTTAACATTGTTTGGTAGCAAAGATTTATGTAAAGCTACAGGGACAATATCTCCAACGTTTAAATTTGTTGCACCTGTTACTATTTGTACATTGTCTCTTGAATCGCCTAAATCAATTTTACAAACAATTAATTTATCTGCATCTGGGTGTGATTTAATTTCAATTACTTTACCTGTAACAACATTTTTATAGTCAGATGACTGCTCCTTAAACATTTCTACTTTTGAGCCTGACATTGTCATTTTATCGCAATAATTTTTTATATCTACATTTTCTATATCTACAAAGTCCTTTAGCCATTTTAGTGATATATTCATAATGTTACTCCTTTTATTATTTTAAAATTGATTTAAAAACCTTATATCGTTTTCTGTAAATAACCTTAAGTCATCTATATTAAATCTTCTCATAACAATACGTTCAAGTCCCATTCCAAAAGCAAACCCGCTGTACTCTTCTGGGTCTATATTACAATTTCTAAGAACATTTGGGTGAACCATACCACAACCTAAAATTTCTATATATCCTTCATTTTTACATAGCTTACAACCTGTGCCTTTACAGTTAAAACACATAATATCAACTTCAGCTGAAGGCTCTGTAAATGGAAAATGATGAGGTCTAAACCTTAGTTTAACATCTTTACCATATAATTTTTGGCAAAAAAGCATTAGGGTGCCTTTTAAATCTGACATAGATATACCTTTGTCTATTACTAAACCTTCAATTTGATGAAATACTGGTGAGTGAGTTGCGTCTGTTGCATCTGACCTGAAAACTCTACCTGGTGAAATTATTTTTATTGGTGGTTTTTGATTTTCCATTGTTCTTATTTGTACAGGTGATGTTTGTGTTCTTAAAACTGTATTTTCATCAATATAAAATGTATCTTGAGTATCTCTTGCAGGGTGATTTTTAGGTATGTTTAAAGCTTCAAAGTTATAGTAATCAAGTTCTATTTCAGGTCCATCAGCTACACTGAAACCTAAATTTTGAAAAATTTCTTTAATTTCACATAAAACTAAATTTAAAGGATGTTTTTTGCCAATATCAAAATTTTTACCATCAATTGTAACATCAATAGTTTCTTGTTTTAATTTTTGATTAATTTCAATTTCTTTTAATTTTTCAATAGTTTCTTTAATTGATTTTTCAATTTCTTCATTTACTTTATTTGCAAGAGCACCTATTATTGGTCTATCTTCTTTAGATAACCCACCCATTTTCTTTAATATAGATGTTATTTCGCCTTTTTTACCTAGGTATTTTACCCTCAAATTGTTTAAATCACTTAAATTGTCGCATGTTTCGATTTCTCTTAAAGCTAATTTATTAATATTATTTAATTGTTCTTTCAACTTAATACACCTCTTTATTTTTTTATAAAAAAATGCTTCATCCCTGTAAAAAGGGACGAAGCATTTTCCGCGATACCACCCAAATTTTTGTCATTGACAAACACTCTTAAAACTTTAACGCAGCTTTTACGTTTTTGCTTACTTTTTACATTTAGGCAAAACCACTGTTAAGGGAATTCATAAATAATTAAATAAAAGGCTTACAGCGCTACCTTTCTCTCTATAATTTAATTTTATTTATTACTAGTCTTAATAAATGTGTTTAAAATATTATTTTTAATTATTATAATATATATAAATATATATTACAAGAAAATTATAAAATATTATTAGAACGATATTATTGCATATTTAATAACAAAAAGTAATGCTAAAATAAATGTAAGTGGTTTTATGTCTTTTATCTTTCCAGAAAAGGTTTTTATTAAAACGTATGACAGTAAACCAATAGCTATACCGTTAGATATTGAGTAAGATAAAGGCATCATAATAAAAGTTAAAAATGCTGGTATTGCTTCGTCTAAATTTTTAAAGTTTACATTTGAAATGTCTTTTATCATTAACGAACCAACAAAGATTAAAGCTGGTGCCGTTGAAGCTGGAGGAATCAAACCTATAAACGGAGCTATAAAGATAGATAATAAAAATAATATAGCGGTTACAAATGACGTAAAACCTGTTTTACCACCTTCACCAATACCAGCTGTTGACTCAACAAAAGTTGTAACTGTAGACGAGCCTATCATTGCACCAGTGGTTGTAGCTATAGCATCACACATTAAAGCAGGTTTCATATTTTTCATATTTCCATTTTCATCTAATAAATTTGCAGCCCTAGCTGTACCTATAAAGGTACCTATTGTATCAAACATATCTACTAAAGAAAAAGATATAATTAAAACTAACATAGTTGAAATTACATTAAATAAATTTTTATCACTAAAAAGCATTGCGAAACCTTCAATAAATGTTAGAAAGCCAACTTCAAAAAAATCACTAACTTGAGAACCTATATTTATCGAAAAATCATCAGGTACGCTAGAGGTACCTATTATTGGCATATATGAAAGAATAGTAGATGATAATATACCTATCAAAATAGAGCCTTTTATATTTAGCAGATATAAAACGGTGATTATAATTAGCCCTATTAAAGTTATAATAGCAGACCTTGCTGCAACTCCTAAAACAGGGTCAAATGTTTTTGTGAAATCTACTAAACCAACTAAAGTAGCAGGGTTTGCAACGACTAATTGGGAACTTTGCAAACCTAAAAATGCTAAAAACATGCCAACACCACAACTTATTGATGTTTTTATATTAGTTGGTATTGCGCTAATTACAGACTCTTTAAAGCCTAATAATGTTATTAATATAAAAAGAAGACCAGATAAAAAGACCAAAGATAATGCCATCTTATATTGATTTACTACAGATAAATTTGGATTACCAGATAAAGCGACCATAGCTGGCATTACAGAAAAAGCGAAAAAAGCATTTAAACCCATACCTGGTGCTTGAGCAAATGGTAATTTGGCTAAAACTGCCATCAACATAGTACCTATAAAACCAGATAAACAGGTTGCAAAAAAAACACTATTTGATATTTGTATATTGCTACCACCGATAAGGGTTGGGTTTACAAAAATGATATATGCCATTGTAACAAAAGTTGTTATACCAGCTAAAGTTTCTGTTTTTATATTAGAGCCTTTTTGTGTTATTTGAAAAAACTTGTCCATTAAACTCTCCAGACTTTAATTTTAAGATTGTATTTTATTAATTATTAAGAAAATGTTAGTATCTATTCAAATAAATTTATAAATGTTTTTTTGTTTACATCAATCATACCTATGTCAGACATCTTAACATTTGGTATCACAGGTAATGCTAGCGTTACAATTCTAAGTAGAGGGTTTTTTATTTCAACGAGACCTAAACTTATATTTGCTTCTTTCATTTTTTCTACATCATCTCTTAATTCTTCAGCCGTTTTTGTTGATATTATACCACCTACTTTTAATTGAAGGGTATGTAAAATTTTACCGTCTAAGATACTTACCATGCCACCGCCAACATTTTTCAGCTTATTAATAGCTATTAGTGCATCGTTAATATCTTTAAAAACAATTGTAAGGTTATGAGAGTCGTGAGATACAGTAGATGCAACGCAACCTTTATTTATACCAAAATTTTCAACTACAGACAATGCTATATTATTTTTGCCATATCTATTGATTACTACAACAAAATTTAAATTTTCTTGGTTAGATAAATCGATAAACCCGTTTTTAACATTTACTGTAGCTTTTTTATATGTTGTGAAAGATGTTAATAAATCTCTATATGTCATGCAATTTATTGTTATTTCACCATTTTCTATTGGTGCTTTTATTTTTAAGTCACTTTCGGTTATTTCACCAATATTTATTGAGTTTATATTTTCTATTTCAAAACTTTTATCTTTAATTTCAACTGTTAACTTACCATTTTCACTTACCAAATTTCCGTTGTGAAAAACGGCCTTCGCATTTATATCCGCTAAATTATCGATAATTACCATATCAGCAACAAAGCCAGGTGCAATTGCACCAATATTAGAAATATTTATTTCTCTTGCAACGTTGTAAGTAACTGAGCGTATTGCATCTATTGGGTGCATACCATGTCTTATTGCTACTCTTACGACATCGTTTATATGTCCTTTTTTTAAGATATCATCGCTTTCTCTATCGTCGGTACATAGGCAAAGGTGGTCAAAATATCTGTAATGTCTTATTCCATCTAGAATATCTTTAATATTTTTACTAATGCTACTTTCTCTAGCGTCTATAAACATACCACGTCTAAATTTATCCATGGCTTCAAAACTTTCTCTCGTTTCGTGACATGTATTTGGACCAGCACAAAGATAAGCTGAAAGTTTTCTACCTGTTAAAAATGGTGCGTGACCTTGTAAGTAAAGGTTTTGCTTTTTTGCCTCCTTTAAAATATCATGCATTTTTTTATCGTAAGCAATTACGTCTATATAACTCATTACCTCACCAAGGCCAATTATATTTTCAAGTTGTGATAATTTTTTTATATCTTCTGCAAATATTTCAGCACCACTACACTCTAGATTAGGTACAGATGGGATACAACTAGGTGCATTTACATATTGACGCATTGGCAAATCAAGTGCACTGTCGTGCATATACTGTACACCAGGAACTCCGAAAACGTTGCCAATTTCATGAGGGTCTGTTATTACTGTTGTAGTACCATGGTTTAATACGGCTTTTGCAAAGTTTCTAGGAGTCATCATTGAGCTTTCAATATGCACATGAGGGTCCATAAGACCAGGAACTAGATACTGACCTTTAGCGTCGTATATTTTTTCTGAATTTATTTCTTCGTTTAAATTGTCAAACTCTACGTGAGCTATAAACCCACAACTTACATAAACAATAACCTTATCTATACTACCAGTAATTACATTTACCATATTACAATTTGTTATTGCTAAATCTGCTTTTTTATTGCCTTGGGCAACTTGTAACAATGTTTCTAAATTTTTACATTCTAATCTCATAGTACATCTCCTTAAAGTGGTTTATTAAAAATAAAATATAGGATTAATGGAACAGATAAAATATACATAGATGGGTGAACATCTTTAAATTTACCTGTTGATACCTTTATTATAACATAGGCTAAAATTCCTGCAGAAATTCCTGCAGCAATTGAACCCATAAAAGTTCCGAACATTATCATTATAAATGGTCCAAAAGATTCTGTAAAGTCACTGAAATCGATATTTTTTAAACCTTGTATCATCAAAAAGCCAACAAATATTAAAGCTGGACCAGTTGCTGCATCTGGTATCATTAATATTAAAGGGGTAAATGGTATCATAATTAAAAATAATAAGCCAACGGTTAAAGATGTAAGGCCTGTTTTACCACCTGCTTCAACTCCGCTTGAGGACTCAACAAAAGTTGTAATTGTTGTACAACCAGCTAAAGAGCCTACACAGGTACCTAAGGCATCTACTAAAAATGGCTTTTCTATACCGTTTAGATTACCGTTTTCGTCTAGCATATTAGCTTTGCCTGCTACACCTATTATGGTGCCTAGGGTTGAGAAAAAATCGCCGAAAAATGCTATAAACATTAGTACAATACTTTCTGCCTTTAAGATACCTTTAAAGTCAAAATTAAAAACAATATTGCCTAAATTTTCAGAAGAAGGCAATGTAACAAATTGGTTTGGTAAATTTGTCACACCCATAGGGATACCTATTAAAGTTGTAGCGATAATACCGTAAAGTAATGCTCCTTTTATTTTATGTGCTGTTAAAATAGCAATTATAATTAAACCGATTACTGCACAAATAACTTTTGGGTTTCTAAAGTCACCTATAGATATACCGTCTACAAATGACCCTATACCAGTACTTTTAAAACCTAAATAAGCTATAAAAAAACCTATAGATGCACCTATAGAAATTTTAATGTTTTTAGGTATCATCCTTACAATTAAATCTCTAATGCCTAAAACAGATAAAGATAGAAAAATAAGACCTGTAACTAAAACCATTGACATAACTTGAGCTAAAGATAAATTACCAGATTGTATTAGGGCACCAAACATAAAATTCGAACCCATGCCTGTTGATAATGCAAATGGTAGGTTTGTATAAAACGCCATTAAAATAGTTATAAAACCAGATATTAAAGCACAAGATATAACAATTGCAGCCTTTGAAATGATTAAACCGCTTGAGTCGGTGATAGACTCAACAGGTCCAAACCCTACTATGGCACTTGGTTGTATTACTAAGACATATGCCATTGTCATAAATGTGGTTATTCCAGCAATAATCTCTGTTTTAGCAGTTGAGTTTTTGGCTTTTAATTTAAAAAATTTTTCCATAATAACCTCATAAGTTTTAGATAAGATATGTGAATATAAATTTAGATTAAAAAAAGGCAGAACTGTAGTGTTCTGCCTTAGAACACTTATAGTGTAACAATTTAAGGTTGTCACATAGAGACGCTTAGACCATATTAATAAGCTTATATAAGTATTAGATATTATTTTATATATAATATAACAAATATACTTTTATTTTACAACCTTAAATGATATAATACTATCAAAATAGCACAATAAACAAAAAAAACAATCTTTGTATTAAAACTATATACAAAAATAAGTAAGGTTAAAGATTATGGTAAAATGTGGTACAGATATAATAGAAATTGATAGGATATATAAGGCTTGTAGAAATGTAAAGTTTTTAACTAAAAATTTTACGGAAAATGAGTTAAAACTATTTGATAGTAAAAAAGCCAATAAATATCAAACGATAGCGGGTAACTTTGCAGTCAAAGAGGCATTAGCGAAAGCTATTGGTACAGGGTTTAATGGGTTTAATTTAATAGATATTGAAGTTTTAAGAGATATCAGGGGAAAACCTTTTTTAAATGTTTCAAGTAAAATTAAAAATAAAATAGATAAATATTTTTTGGATATTAGTATATCTAACAATAAAAAAGATGCTATAGCTTTTGTTGTAATGATAAAAAAGTAATAAAAATAGTTATATTTTCATATATTTTAATATATTTATTATATATGAGGTGTTTTATGATAAAGAATATTAAGATAATTTTATATTTTTCTTTTTTAATTTTATTAACTGGGTGTACAAATAAAAAAAACGATAAATTTATAGTAGAAAATAAAGAGAGCTTTACAGCTGATACGGTAATAACATTTAAAGATTATGAAACTAAAGGAGTTTTAGATAAAACAGGTAAATTTCAATTAACATATGAAATTAAAGAACCTTTTCTTTCTAAAGGTATGATTTTTCATCTAAACTTAGAAGAAGGTAAAAATATAACCTTGACCTTTAATGACGTGAAAATAAATTTAGATGAAAAGTCAACACACTTAGTAACAACTTTAGAATCTATTTTAAAAGTTTATGATAAGTACAATAAAGTTGATTTTGTAGATATAAAAGAAGAAGACGATAATGTTATTATAAATATAAATAATATATCAACTAAAGTTAAATTAAGTAATATTAGGTACAAGTAAGACATTGTTTTTATTTGTATCTTTTTTTTAAATTAAACATAATATAAGTTAGCATGTTATTGCTCCACATTTAATTGTTTAAATTTTTTTAAACAGGTAATAATATTAGTATCATTAATATGGAGCGTGAAAAATGTGAATATTCAAAGAGGCGATATCTTTTATGCGGATTTAAGTCCAGTTGTTGGTTCAGAACAAGGCGGTGTACGACCGGTGTTAATTGTACAAAATGATGTAGGCAACAAATATAGCCCTACTGTGATAGCGGCGGCTATAACTTCTCAAATAGATAAAAGTAAGTTGCCGACTCATATAAATTTACAGGGTGACAATTGCGGGTTAGCTAAAAACTCCGTTGTTTTACTTGAGCAGGTTCGTACAATAGATAAAAAAAGGTTAAAAGAAAAAATGGGCAAAGTAGAACATAATTATATGGATAGGGTAGATAAGGCTTTATTTGTTAGCTTTGGTTTAAAAGATAGCTTTAATAATCAAAATACATAAAGCTTTTGTATTGCAATAAAAATAATTTTAAAATTAATTATGCGTTAAAAATATATTTATATAAAGTTAGTTAATGTATATATTTTTAATAGTAATAGTTTAATAAAAACGACGGGTGACCGTCGTTTTTATTAATTTAAAATTTGTATCTTTTAACAATGTCATTGGATATTTTATTTACGTCTCCACACCCTGTTGTTAAAATTAAGTCACCTTCTTTGGCTTTTGACATAACATAGTCTGCCATTTCTTTAAAATCTTTTATTATAAGACAGTTGTCAATTAAAGCAGACAGATCTTCAATTTTTATATTAAACGTATTTTTTTCACGTCCACCCATAATATCTGTTAAAAGCACATTGTCAGCTATTTGTAAAACATTTGCAAATTCTTTAATAAATATAGAAGTGCGAGAAAATGTAAAAGGTTGATGTATAACCCAAATTTTGTTATAATTCATAGATTTTGCAGCTTCTAGAGTTGTTTTTATTTCTACTGGGTGATGTCCGTAGTCGTCAGCTATTGTTACTCCGTTAATTTTACCTAAAATTTGAAAGCGTCTATCAGCACCTTTAAAATTCTTCAATGTATTGTAAATAGCTGTTTTATTTTCTGTGAATTGTAAAGTTGTGGCTAAGGCAGCTAGCGAATTTAAAACATTATGTTCGCCAGGGACATTTAAGGATATATGCATAACAAAATTACCTTCATTATAAAGGTCGTACTCATATAAAAAGTTATTTGTATTCTTTGTGATGGCTTTAGCGTAATAATCGCAATCTTCATTAAGTCCAAATGTTATAACTTTTTTATTTATATTTTCAATACATTTATTACAATTTTGATCATCTCCGTTAATTACAATAAACTTTGTTGCATTTTCTGAAAAACGTCTAAAAGATTTTATTATATTTTCTAAATTTTTAAAATAGTCAAGGTGGTCTTCGTCGATATTCAATATAACTGCAATATCAGGGTGTAACTTTAAGAAAGCATCTTTAAACTCACAAGCCTCGATAACCATATTTTCGCTTTCGCCTAACTTTCCACTACCGTTTAAGTTTTTCAGCTTTCCGCCTATAATACAAGTAGGGTCTAGTTTACAATCTATCATAATTGAGGATATCATAGAACTTACTGTTGTTTTACCATGGGTACCACTAATGCAAATTGCATTGTTTTTTTGCTCAGATAAAATACTTAAAAGAGTAGAGCGCTCTATAATGTCTATGTTACTTTCTTTTGCGGCTATAAGTTCAAGGTTATCTTCTGAAATAGCAGTTGTATAAACTATTAAGTCTGAGTTTTTTATATTATTAGCATTTTGAATTAAAGTTACTTTTATACCAATTTTACGAAGGGCATCTATTGTTTCTGTATCGTTATTGTCACTACCGGTTATAAAAAAACCTTGGTTGTGTAAAATTTGAACTAATGGGTACATACCAGACCCGCCGATACCTATGAAATGAATGTGTTTTTTATTTATTAGATAATGGTTACTATTTTGGGACATAAAATGCTCCTTACTTCTGAAATAATATTTTATTAATAATATTATATTACTATTTTTACTTAAAATAAACATTTTATTTATATTTTATTTATATTTTATTTATATAGGATAGAAATGAACATTACAGAAGTTTAAATAATAGAAAGTTAAGATAAAATATTTATTTAAATTCCAAGTAGAAAATGTGAAAATGGTAAATTTAGGAATATTGTACATACATATAGATTTAGAGTAAAGGGTTACCTAGAAAAATTTATTTTATATGAGTATAATAAGTTTTTATTTAATTGAAAAAATGGCAATTTAGTATTTTAATTTTAAATATACATACACACAAAAACACTATTTTACATATGATACATAAAGTGTAATGTGAAATAGTGTTTTTTTGAGGTGTAAATTATGATAAATGACTTAAATTTTTTAGTTATAGGTGGAGATAAAAGACAGATTTATTTGTATGAATTTTTATTAGATAGAGGATGTAATTGTTATACATATGGATTATTTGAAAAGGATTATAAAAGTTTAAAGATTTTAATTGAAAAAAGTGATGTAATAATTTTACCATTGCCTTTTTCGAAAGATAATATATATATATATGGTGAAAACAAAAAAATATCTGTAGATGAAATTTTAGATTGTGACCTTAAAAATAAATCTGTTTTTATAGGTCTATGTAATAATATCATTAGGGAAAAATTAGAAAAAAAATTTGTTAAATATGTAGATTATTACCAAAATGATATATTTTCACTTTTAAATGCGATACCAACAGCAGAAGGTACAATAAAATCAATAATTGAAAATACAGATTTCACTATTTTTAAAAGCAATATTTTAATAACAGGGTATGGAAAAGTTGCCTCTTGTGTTGCAGAAAGTCTATATAAATTAGGGGCTAATATTACAATATCTGCAAGGAGTATAGAGCAAAGAGCTTTAGCATATGTCAAAGGGTACAAAGACATAGGTATTGATGACATTAAAAAACTGGCATATAACTTTGATGTAGTTATAAATACCCCAAATGCTGAAATTTTCAATAAAAAAACTTACGATAGTTTTAATAAGGAAACTTTTTTTATTGATTTAGCCTCAGAACCAGGAGGGTTTTCTTCAGAAGTAAAACATTTAAAAAATGTGATAGCTGAAAGAGGCATACCAGGTAAGGTTGCGCCTAAAACAGCGGGAGAGTATATTGGTAAAACAGTTTTAAATTATATTGGAGGCAATGATTAATGAGTAAAAAAAAATTAGGATTTGTTATAACAGGCTCTTTTTGTACTTTTAGTACAATTATACCTTACATAGAGAAATTAACAAATATTTATGATGTATACCCTATAATGTCATTTAACGTATCAGAAAAGGATACAAGATTTTTTAAATCACAAGATTTTAAAGATAAAATAATAGAAATTACTGGTAAAAGATCAATGGATAAAATAACAGAAGTTGAACCTTTAGGACCTAAACAGATATTGGATGTTTTGGCGGTTTGTCCTTGTACTGGTAACACTATGAGTAAAATTGCAAATGGTATAAGCGATACACCAGCGTCATTGGCCGTAAAGTCACATCTTAGAAATCAAAGACCAGTTGTAATAGCTGTTTCTACAAATGATGCTTTATCAGGCAACGCTAGGAACTTAGGGGTGCTTTTAAATGCGAAAAATATTTATTTTGTGCCTTTTGCCCAAGATGATTGTATTAATAAACCTACTTCTCTAGTTGCAAAATTTGAATTTTTGGAAAAATCAATTGAAGATGCATTGATAGGACACCAGTCTCAACCGTTGTTATATTAAAATTAATATATAAAATACAGTAGAGTAATAGTTTTATAAGATATATTATATATATTAGCGTATACTAAAAAAAAACTGCATTTAATACAATTAAGATATGTTTATTTCGCTTTAAGCGAACGAACATATCTTAATTTTATACATTTTAAACAAATAATAAATAATTAAATAAAAAAATATATACATATAATATATCGGTGAATAGCTTAAGGTATAAGAAACGTACATATAAAGTATTTTCAAGGTGTATTTAGAGTGGTGTTAAGGTATAAATTTACTTGCGTATATAAATAATAAGTGTTATCATTTATATAAATTAATATTTAATTAGATTATTATTAATGTATGTCAAAATATTAAATATCTAAATAAAGCTATTTAATTTAAAAATGTTGGTTGATGGAGTGAATATATGTATTATGTTATGATTTTAATATCTACGCTTGCTTATGTTTCGTATAATTTCGAAGCGATGTTTTATATGAATAAAGTCTATAAAACATTTGAGAAAAAGATTTTTACAGTTACTTTGATCGTATTGACCATAATAAATATATTAGCTTTAAATTTACTTTATTTACTATCAGTGCCAATGAACATTAGATATTTAGCTATATTTATTTTGGTTTTTATTGAAATGGATTTTGTATATACATCAAAAAAACGACATGCTTTGTTTTTTTCTTCATTTTATGCATTGACAGTTATTTTTATGGATCTTTTGGTTATATCAATTTTATCTAAGATTTTATCAATGAGTTTACATGAATTCTATAAGGATAAAGACCTTTACTCTATTAAAGTGTTTTTTACATTTAGTTTTTGTACTATATTGATTAAGGTATTTAAGAAATTTTTTACACCGGATGATATTAAAGCGGTAATTTACAATAAAAAACAATGTTTAAATATGAATTTGGTTATGTGTTTTATTTTGTCTTATTTGTTTTTCGATGCTTATATGTTAGGTTATGATGGCTCATTTTCAATACAATATTTATTTATAATAGCTGTTTTGATAGTTTCGTTTATACTTTTTATTGCAACATTTTGTAATAGTGTTAAAATATCTAAATTATCACATTTTAGAGATAAACTAGGTCACCTTGAGAGAACTTACGAAGAAAACTTTGAAAATAGTAATAAACTTAAAGATCTTGCTTTTAAAGATAATCTAACAGGTTGCCTTACTAGAGATTACGCTATGGATTATATAGATAAATTGATGGGAAATTGTAATTACCCATTTTGCATAATTTATATAGACCTTGATAACTTAAAACATATAAACGATACATTGGGGCATATAGAAGGTGATGACTATATAAGGATTATATCTTCTATAATAATCAGTGAAATAAAAGATATGGGTGTATTATCTAGAATAGGTGGAGATGAGTTTTTATCAATAATAAATGGAGCAAGAGAAATTGATAGTTTAAAAATCTTGAAAAAAGTAGAATGTGCTTTAAATATTGCAAAAGAAACAAAATGTTATGATATGGCAATAAGTTATGGTGTTGTTGAAATTAATGAAACAAATACTTTGTCTAGAGACGATATGATAAAAAGTGCAGATGAACTTATGTATAAGATGAAACAACAAAATAAAGAGAGGAAAATATGATAAAAGTTTTATATTTTGTAGCATATGCTGTGTACCATTTTTTCACTGTTAGCTATTATCAAAAAGTTATGATGTTGAAAATTTCTGATAAAAAGGTATATTTAACTACGTTTCTAGTAAACCTTTTTAATTTGTATATTTTCGTTAACTTTTTAAATAATGATGTGTATATAATATTATCTGCATTTATATTCAGTAGTATAAATTTATACATAATTTATAAAGATATTAATATGCAAACTTTGATGATATCTTTTTATTCATATGTTAATATATACTCCATAATGTTAATTTTAAGAGGGATAATTTCCTTGTATTTAGGTGTTGAATATAGAGATGCAGCTATTAATGCTGAGATTAATGGATTTGTTTTTATAGTGTCGGTAGTTATATTTTCTGTATTGACGTTTGTTTTAGATAAAATAATATATAAAGATTACTTTAAAACTTTAAACTCTGACAAAAGTAGCGTAAAGTTTATTTTAACTTTATTGTTTTTTATGATGTGTTTTCACCTTTATAATGTTATAAATATTTATTTAGATGAGTCATATGAACTTATGACCTTTTATCAAATAAAAATTGGAATCGTTAGTTTGTTAGGTCTTTTTATAGTTTTTTATTACGCTTATACAAAAGCACAGTTTGATTTATTTAAATTTAAGTCATTTCAAATTGAAGAAGAAATTAACAAGCAAAAACAAGAAGAAAAAGAACTAATGGATTTAGCTGTATATGATAGTATGACAGGTTTTTTTAAAAGAGAATATGGATTGACGTATTTAAAAGATACAATACATGAAAATAAAGATTGCGTAGTAATTTTTATTGACTTAGATGGACTTAAAAAAATTAATGATAAATTAGGTCATGATATAGGCGATAGATATATCTGTTCTGTTGTAGATATACTTAAAAAACATTTTCCAGATTGTATAATATCAAGGTTTGGTGGAGACGAGTTTTTTATTATTTCAACTAAAAGCACATTTAATCAAATAGAGTGTAAGTTAGGTCAATGTGCCTATCAAGTGGAGTCGACTTCAGATAAAGTAGGTTATGCTATGTCAATAAGTTATGGATATCATGAAATTGACAAAAATAATACTTTAAATTATAAACAAATTATAGATATCGTAGATGATAAAATGTATCAATTTAAAAGAGATAGAAAAAAGAATAGATAAAAGAAAAAAATAAAAACAAGTATACTTGTTTTTATTTTTTATTTTATAAGTAAAAATGCTAATGCATATATTAAGTTTTTGCTATTTTTAGAATTAGATTTTGAAACTGTTAAGAAAAAAATCAAGGATAAAATTATCCATGTATCATCCATATTTTTTAAAAAACTATTAAATATATCTTGATAATTAGTGTTGTTATTGTTACTTTTATTACTTGTTAAAACTTGCGGATTGACATTAAAGCTTTTATCATCTTTAACTGGGTTATTTATTTTTTTTTTAATAAATCGCTTTCAATTTGTTTTTCTAAAATATTTGAGTTTTGGGTTTTAAAATCTTTTAATAGGTCTTTAGTGTTTTTTATATCGTTATCTAGGTCGTTTAATAAGTTTTGTTTTATGTCAGAAACTTTACGGTCTTTGTTATAGACATTACTTTCTAAACTGTTTGAATTATTAATTTCGTTGTTATTTAACTTTTTAAAATCTTTTTTATATGTTTCAATATCATCGTTATTTATATGATAAACTTTTTTGTTTTTTGTTTTTTTATTCTGATTTGAGTTTTTAAAATTTTGTGAATTGTAGTTATTATTTTCTTGATGGTTGGATTTGTAAGGATTTTTTATATTTTCAGTTGTTTTATTTTTATGTTTAAAACCGTCATTTTTTTCAGTATTATGTATTTCGTCAATTTTTTCTAATTCTCTTTTGTTGTGCGGTTCGTCAATTTTTTCTAATTCTCTTTTGTTGTGCGGTTCGTCAATTTTTTCTAATTCTCTTTTGTTGTGTGGTTCGTCAATTTTTTTAGTATTATTAACTTTATCAATTTTTTTTGTCAATGTATTTTCTATAGAAGAGTTAGAGTGTAAATTATTATTTACCTTTAAGCCGTTTTTACTTAAAGATGATTTATACATAGACATGGCTTCTTCAATGGCTTTATCTTGTCTTTTTTTAAAATCGTCATTTGTTTGCATTATTGTTATTACCTCCAAAAAAGTTTAAAATATCCATATTGGGCATAATGTTAAGTATATTTAAAAACCCTAGCGCCATATCGACTTTTTGTTTCTTACTATCATCTAAAAATGGTTTTAGAGCTTGTAGTAGATTGCTGATATCATTTTGATTATCGCCTGTAAAATTTTGAATAACTGTAGACAGCATTGACATTTGCTCAGGAGATATATTGTTGAATATATCTCCTATATTAAAACTGTTAGAATTATTTGAGTTAGAGTTGCTTGAATTACTATTTGAATTATTACTATTATTATTATTTTTATTTGTATTTTTATTTTCAAAAAAATCATCATCTAAACCCATAAAATCTTTGAAATTTTCTAACTCTTCGTCGTTATTTAATATATCATCTAGTTCTTCAAACATTTGTTTATTCATTTGAATCGCCTTTCGTATTATTTTCGTTACGTTGATTTTGATATTCTATAAATTTTTGTATTAGTGAAGGGTTGCTTAAAATTTTTGTTATCATTTTTTTGTTTTTTATATTACTATTTTCTAATAAATGGTCAAAGTTACCGCTCATTAACTGAGATTTAAGAGAGTCTTTATCTATCCCCATTTGAGAGCTAACTTTTTGTAGCATTGATTCGATTTGGTTTTCATCTAGATTAAAAGGATTGTTCATATAATTTCACCACCTATACATTTAATTTATAATATGACTTTTATTTTAAATTTAGAATTAATTATAAAATAAAGATAATATATTTAACAAAAAATTTCAAAAAAATTTACACAACTTTTTAATATAACAAACTTATTACTAATGAATTTGTAAACTTAGAGTTTTTATGTTATAATTGGAAATAATAATATTATTAAATGTATCAATTATTGTTTAAGTTGAGGTTTTTATGGTAGATATTTTATTGGCAACTTATAATGGTGAAAAATTTATAGAGCAACAAATTAAATCTTTATTTAGTCAAACATATCAAAATTTTAAGATAATTATAAGAGATGATGGTTCAACAGATGGAACTATAAAAATAATCGAAAGCTATGTTTCTAAATATCCTGATAAAGTTTTTTTAGTGAAAGATCAATTTAAAGATAAGAATGCAAAAGATAATTTTTTTAGACTATTAAATTATAGCGATAGTGATTATATAATGTTTTGTGACCAAGATGACATATGGCTAGATAATAAAATAGAAATTACTTTAAATGAAATGGTTAAAATATGTAATGAAAATGGCATAGATAAACCAGTTTTAGTCCATACTGATCTTATGGTTGTAGATGAATGGCTTAGTGTGTTAAAGGAGTCATTTTTCATATATCAAGGGTTAAACAAGAGGGTGCAAAGTTTTAACGAGGCATTATCTCAAAATAATGTTACAGGGTGTACTGTAATGATAAATAAAGAGTGTAAACTATACTTAAAAGATTATATTAATAAAAACATATTAATGCATGATTGGTGGTTGTCTTTAATTTGCTCTTGCTTTGGTATTGTTCATTTTATTGATAAACCTACTATATTGTACAGGCAACATGAAAATAATACAGTTGGAGCTAAAGAAAATATAAAAACTGTAAATATATCTAATATTTATAAATATATAAAAGATATTAAAAAAATTAAAAAAAATTATCTTGGAATTATTAATCAAGGTGAATTTTTTTATAACATTTATAAAAATGAACTAGAAGAAGAGGCTTTAATTTTTTTAGTTGCTTTTTCAAACTTGAAAAAAGTAAATATTTTTAAAAAAATATATATATTACAAAAGTATAGGTTTTGGAAAAAAGGTTTAATTAAAAATATTGGACAAATATTTATATGTTAGTTTTCTTGTTGATTTTTTATGTATAATTGTGATATAATTAAAGATATATTTATTTTGATTTACAATTAATGTAATAAAAGAAAGGCGAACCTTTATGAAAGGCATTATTTTAGCGGGTGGATCCGGAACTAGATTATACCCATTAACATTAATAACAAGCAAACAATTACTACCAATTTATGATAAACCTATGATTTATTACCCTTTATCAACACTTATGTTGGCAGGTATAAAAGATATTTTAATTATATCAACACCAGAGGATTTACCAAACTTTGAAAAACTTTTAGGTGACGGTAGAGAATTTGGTATTAATTTAAGCTATAAAGTTCAACCTAGTCCTGATGGTTTAGCTCAAGCTTTTATTTTAGGTGAAGAGTTTATCGATGGAGACGACGTTGTAATGATACTGGGCGATAATATATTTTATGGTAATGGTTTTTCAAATATTTTAAGCGATGCAGCTAAAAATAAAGGAAGAGCAACTGTTTTTGGATACAATGTTGAAGACCCTGAAAGGTTTGGGATTGTTGAATTTGATAAAGGTGGTAAAGTTTTATCGGTTGAAGAAAAGCCGAAAGCACCAAAGTCAAACTATGCTATTACAGGTCTTTATTTTTACGATAGTAGAGTGTGCGAGTTTGCAAAGAGCTTAAAACCAAGCGCAAGAGGTGAACTTGAAATAACAGACTTAAATAGAAAGTACTTAGAGTTAGGTGATTTAGACGTAAAACTTTTAGGTAGAGGGTTTGCTTGGTTAGATACAGGTACGATGGACTCTTTACTTGAGGCAAGTCAATTTGTACAAATGGTTGAGAAAAGACAATCTATAAAAATATCTGCAGTTGAAGAAATTGCTTATAACAAAGGCTTTATAAGTAAAGATCAACTTATAAGTGCAGCTAAAAAATATGGCAAATCTCCTTATGGTATGCATTTACAAAAAGTGGCAGATGGCAAAATCAAGTATTAAGGGAGCTAACAAATGAAAATAGAAACATTTGATATAGAGGGGTTGAAACTTATAACACCAAACTGTTTTGGTGATAATAGGGGTTGGTTTATGGAAACCTATTCAGTGCAAAAGTTTTTAGATAGTGGGATAGATATTAGATTTATACAAGATAACCATTCACAATCTTTAGAAAAAGGCACTTTAAGAGGACTTCATTTTCAAAACGCACCATATGCTCAAACTAAATTAGTAAGGTGTACCAAGGGTGAAATTTTGGATGTAGCAGTAGATTTAAGAAAAGGCTCAAAAACTTATAAAAAATGGGTTGCTGTTTCTTTATCTGATGAAAATAAAAAGCAACTTTTAATACCAAAAGGTTTTGCGCATGGTTTTTTAACTTTAACGGAAAATTGTGAAGTGCAATATAAGGTAGACGAGATATATTCACCTTTACATGATAGAAGCATAAGATTTGATGATGATCAAATAAATGTGGACTGGAGTATAAAAGATGTTATTTTATCTGAAAAAGATGAAAAAGCACCATTTTTAAATGAGAGTGATTGTAATTTTTGAATTTAGGAGTTTATTTATATGAAAATTTTAGTAACTGGTGCAGCGGGTTTTATAGGGTCTAATTTTGTTTACCATATGTTAGAAACACATCCAGATTATGAAATTGTTGCGTTAGATTTATTAACTTATGCAGGTAATCTAGAAACTTTAGATGGTGCATTAAAAAATAAAAAATTTAAATTTGTTAAGGGAGATATTGCAGATAGAACATTTGTTTTTGATTTATTTAAAAATGAAAAATTTAATATAGTTGTAAATTTTGCAGCTGAATCTCATGTTGATAGGTCAATTGAGGATCCAGGTATATTTTTAAAAACAAATATTATTGGCACACAAATTTTAATGGATGCATCAAGGGAGTTTAGTGTGGATAGATATCACCAAGTTTCTACAGATGAGGTGTATGGAGATTTGCCTTTAGATAGGCTTGATTTGTTTTTTACAGAAGAAACTCCGATACACACATCGTCTCCATATTCTGCATCAAAGGCGTCAGCAGATCTTTTGGTTTTGGCTTATCATAGGACTTTTAAATTACCTGTGACAATTTCTCGTTGCTCTAATAATTATGGTCCGTATCACTTTCCAGAAAAATTGATACCACTTATAATATCAAGAGCATTAAATGATAAAGATTTACCAGTTTATGGTACAGGGGAAAATGTTAGAGATTGGTTGTATGTCACAGACCATTGTGTAGCTATAGATTTGATTATACACAAAGGTAGAGTTGGCGAAGTTTATAATGTTGGTGGGCATAACGAAAAAACAAACTTAGAAGTAGTTAAAACTGTTTTAAAACTTTTAGATAAACCAGAGAGTTTAATAAAGTATGTTTCTGATAGAAAAGGTCATGATTTAAGGTATGCTATAGACCCTACAAAAATATATAACGAACTTGGTTGGGAGCAGTCTGTTAAATTTGATGATGGTATAGAAATGACTATAAAATGGTATTTAGATAATAAAAAATGGTGGGAGAGCATTCTAAGTGGTGCTTATAAAAACTATTACGATAAAATGTATAATAAATAGAAAAAAGGTGTTATTTAATGAATAATACAAAGGTTTTAATAACTGGCTCAAAAGGTCAGTTAGGCAGTGATATTTTGTCAAAGCTAATAAGTGAAGGGTTTTGTTGTATAGGTGTTGATATAAGTCATTTTAATTTAGTAGACAGAGAAAGTACAATAAACTTTATATTAAAAGAAAAGCCTGATGTAATTATACATTGCGCAGCTTATGTTGCTGTAGATAAAGCAGAACAAGAACAAGAATTATGTTATGAAGTTAATGTGAATGGCACAAAGCATATTTGTGACGCTGCAAATAAAATAAATGCAAAGTTAATTTATTTTAGTACAGATTATGTTTTTAACAATGATGATAATACGCCTATTTTAGTTAATAGTAATAAAGACCCTGTAAATCATTATGGTAAAACTAAAAGTCTTGGTGAAGATTATATTATACAAAATATTTCTAACTTTTTCATATTAAGAACATCTTGGATATATGGAGTTAGAGGTAATAATTTTACAAAAACAATGATTAATTTAAGTAAAACTAAGGATAAAATTACTGTTGTTTCTGATCAAGTAGGTTCACCTACTTTTACTGAAGATGTTGCAAGTGTTATAGGCGAGTTTGTTAAGAGTGATAAATATGGTGTTTATAACGTAACAAATGAAGGGTTTTGTAGCTGGTATGAGTTTGCTAAAGAAATTTTTAGATTATCTAATATAAAAATTGTAGTAGAGCCTTGCTTATCTAAAAATTATGTTACTTTAGCTAAAAGACCTAAAAACTCAAGACTTGATAAAGAAAAATTAAGCGAAAATGGTTTTACAAGGTTACCTAGTTGGGAAAATGCATTGAAAAGATATTTAAAAAATTTATAGTTTTGGTAAATGAAAATGAATTACGTAAAAATAACTGCATGTATTGTTACTCATAATAATAGTAAACAAATAATAGATACAATAAAAAGCATTTTATATCATACTAAAGATTTAGATTTTAGACTTTATATTTCTGACAATAAATCAACAGATAATACTATTAGTTTAATAAGGGAAACTTTTAAACGGTTTTTAGGTGATACTTTAATTGTTATTGAAGGTAAAGAAAATAAAGGTTATGGACATGGACATAACCGTGTTTTAGGTATTATAGAATCTAAACATCATATCATTATAAATCCTGATATAATAATAGATAGTAATATTATAGATGGACTTTCAAAATATCTAGATGAAAATTTAGATGTTAGTATTGTCACGCCTAAAATTTTGAATATGGATAAGACTGTTCAATATTTACCTAAGATAAAGCCTAAATTTATATATCTTTTAAGTGGAAGATTGCCATTTTTAAAAAAATATAGAGACGATTATACTATGAAAAACTATAAATTTTCAAAACCTACATCTATAGATTTTTGTACTGGTTGTTTTATGTTTTTGCGTACAGATTTATTTAAAAAAGTAAATGGGTTTGACACAAGGTATTTTATGTACTTTGAGGATGCAGATTTGACTTTAACTTTTAAAAAATATGGTGATATTATTTTTCACCCTAATTTTCATATATATCATAAATGGGAGAGATCTGGAGCTAAGAAATTAAAGTTTTTTATTATTCAAATTGATAGTATGTTTAAATTTTTGAGAAAATGGAAAAAACGACCTTAGATAGGTTGTTTTTTATTTTAAATATAAATAATTTTATAAAACACAATTCTTTTTTGATTATAATAAACTTTGTCAAAAAAGATTTATTGAAAAAACATTATAAAAACTATATAATGTAATTAAAATATATAAATTTGGAGGATTTTGAAATGGCAGAATTTATGTCCTATGATTCATGGAGAAATGTAACTACCAGAAATGGAATAAAAGGTGACGAAATTATATCAGCCTTACAAAAATCTATAAGGCGTGGATATGAAGAAAAAGCAGTTTGTTTTGCATATGAAATGTATATAAGTAGCGAGCAATTTGAAGATAAATTATGGAGAAGGTTGCTTGCTATATCTGTTGAAGACATTGGATTTGGTGACCTTAATGCACCCGTTTTAGTTAATACTTTAAATGAAATACGTAAAAACTTTCCTTATAACGATGGTGATAGACCTTTGTTTTTTGTACATGCAATAAGGTACCTTTGTACTAGAGAAAAAGAGCGTTCAAGTGATTGTTTAAAAAACATTGTTATGAAACAAGGGGAGAGAGGTTTTGTGCCTGAGATACCTGACTTTGCTTACGATTGCCATACAGCGAAGGGTAGAGAAAAGGGTAGGGATGTTTTGCATTTTTTAAATGAGGCAAGTAAGGTAATGCCAGAATCTAAAAATTGTGAAGATAGTTATAAACAAAGACTTATAGAGATGATTAAAGAAGAATTAAATGAAGATATTAAAAAAGATGAAAATGCTTTTATTTATAATACTTGGCAACAATAATGTGGTGTAGGGAGATGTTATGAAAATATTAAATTTTGGCTCTTTAAATATTGATAAAGTTTATTCAGTTAAAAACTTTGTAAGAGCAGGAGAGACTATTTCATCTAAAAGCCTAGATGTTTTTGGCGGGGGTAAAGGTCTTAACCAATCTATAGCTTTGGCTAAAGCTGGTGCGGATGTTTATCATGCTGGGAAAATAGGTCAAGATGGTATCTTTTTATTAGATATATTAAAAAAAAACAATGTAAATTGCGACTTTGTATTAACTAATGCTAAAGATACAGGTCATGCTATTATACAGGTTAATGAACATGGTCAAAATAATATTATTTTGTATGGAGGCGGTAACATTGAAATAACTGTTGATGATATTAAAAATATTATTGATAAATTTTCAAAAGGTGACATAATACTTTTACAAAATGAAATATCCAATATGCAATTTATTATCGACTACGCTTATAGTAAAGGGTTAGAAATAGCGTTGAACCCATCTCCTTTAAATGAAAATTTGTTAAACTGTAATTTAACAAAAGTTAAATATTTTATTTTAAATGAAGTTGAAGGTGAAGATATAACTTTTAAGAAAGACCCACAAGAAATAATAAAAGAGATGCGATGTAAATTTAAAGATGCTGTAATTGTTTTAACATTGGGTGGCAATGGAGTTATTTATGATGATTCTAAAAATGTTTACAAAAATGGTACATATAATGTAAATGTTGTAGATACAACAGCAGCAGGGGACACATTTACAGGTTACTTTTTATCATTTCTAGTAGAAGGAGAGAGTCCACAGACTTGCTTAGAAATAGCAAGTAAGGCAGCTGCTTTGGCAGTTTCAAAAAAGGGTGCATCTGACAGTATTCCTAAATTAGATAGTGTTTTAAATACAGGATTTATATTAAGATAAGTTTTGTTTTTTATTATTTAAAAATTTAGCTATAAATGAAAATAAAGTCTGATTAATCAGACTTTATTTTCATTTATGTACTTTTCAATTGTAGACAACGATTTTTTTTCAATTCTACTTACATATGACCTTGATATATTAAGTTTTAAAGACACTTCTCTTTGGGTTAACGGTTTAAAACCATCTAGGCCATAACGCATTTTAATTATCAATTTTTCTCTTGACGATAATTTATATTCAATAACTTTTAGCATTTTTTCAATATTTATTTTGTTTTCGATGTCTTGTTCTACATCTGTAGTGTCAGGTATTATATCTAATAAAGTTAAAGGGTTACCATTTTTATCTACGTCTATGGAATCGTTTATATATAAATTATTTGAATTTTTCTTTTGGCTCCTAAAGTACATTAGTATTTCATTTTCAATACATTTAGATGCGTAGGTAGAAAATTTGATGTTTTTATCAGACTTGAAAGAGTTAACAGCTTTAATAAGGCCAATGGTACCTATTGATATTAAGTCGTCTTGCTCAGATTGTTTGTTGTAGTATTTTTTCACTATGTGAGCTACAAGTCTTAAGTTATGCTCTATTAATTTATCTTTTGACTTTACATCACCTTTTTCCATTTGTTCTATGCAAACTTTTTCTTCTTCCCCTGAAAGTGGCTTTTTAAAGGCTTTGTTATTTATTACGTGTAAGGCAAAAAATAAAAGACCACTCAATGATATCGTTAAAATTTCAAACATAATTTTCACTCCCCTTACTTTTAGGATATGTTTTTATATGCTTGTTTAATGTTATAATTATAAAATATATTTTTAATTAATGTAATCTTCTATAATTATATTAACGTCGTCTAGACTTTCAGCGTATATTCCGGACTTAATACGTGTTATATCCATAGGGGGAAGATTATTTAAATATATATCATAAATATGATATGGCTCATTTTGATTATCAATAAAAACGGCTATTTGATTGTTAAAATCTTTGATTATATATTTTGAATTAATATCTTGTTGTTTATTAATGTTTAAAACAACAGCAAATATTAATAATATTGATGTAGACATAAAAATTATTAATTTTTTCATGTAAATCTCCTTATGTTTTTTATTATGTGCATTTTTTTAAGTTCTAGTCATAATATAAAACATTGAAATTTATTTTTATTATTGATATAATGTAAAAGAGGTGAAGATATGGCTAATAATAAAGATACAAAACAAACCACCAAAAAAAGAAAGAAAAAAGGTGTTTCTCCTAAGTTTAAAAAAATTATAATTAACACCCTATTGTTTCTAATAATATCAGGATCTATTGGTGTAATAGCTTTATCTGTTTCTGTCATGAAAGCGATGGAGAACGATGAGGCTCTTTTGGACTTGAACAATTTAGAGTTAAACTTAACCACAATTTTATATACGACAAATAGTAAAACAGGTGAGGTTACTGAACTAGATAGATTACACGGTACAGAAAATAGAATATGGGTAAATTATGATGATATACCTAAACATATTGTAGATGCTTTTATTGCTATTGAAGATAAGCGTTATTACGAACATAAAGGTGTTGATATTAAAAGAACTTTAGGCTCTATTATTAATGTTTTTATTCCAATATATACTTACGAGTCAGGTGGTTCCACAATTACCCAACAATTGGTTAAAAACTTAACTAATGATTGGGACAAAACTTGGTTTAGAAAAATTACAGAGATTGTTAGATCTTATAATTTAAATAGAAACTATACAAAAGAGAAAATTTTGGAGTCTTATTTAAATACAATAAATTTAGCTTCGGGAAACCAAGGGATTAGGGCGGCGGCTAACCATTTTTTTGCAAAAGAGGTTAATCAACTAACAATTACAGAGTCTGCATCTATTGCGG
The DNA here is from genome assembly GCA_051658665.1 of Oscillospiraceae bacterium. GTDB lineage: Bacteria > Bacillota > Clostridia > Oscillospirales > Ruminococcaceae > JBOFNA01. The sequence continues at coordinate 847 of JBOFNA010000009.1, read as the reverse complement.
CTATTACAAAAAACCCTTCAAGGTTTAATCCTTACACAAAATCTGAAGAAAATAAAAAAAGAAGAGATTTGGTTTTAAAAGAAATGTTAGATCAAAGTCTTATTTCACAAGAAGACTTTGATGTTGCTATAAATGAAGAACTCGTGCTAAACTCTAATGGTATAGAAAAAAGGCTGCAACCTAAAAGTTGGTTTGTAGACCAAGTTATTAATGATACTATAGATGATTTTGTTGCAAATGGTATGTCAAAAGATCAAGCTACAAAACTTATTTATCATGGTGGTTTGAGAATCTATACAACTATTGATACTGAGTTACAAAAGGGTATGGATGAAGTTTATTCCCAAAAGGCTAAGTCTATTTTTCCTAACCAAAGAGGTGATGTTCAACCAGAGTCTGCTATGGTTATAATGTCTTTAGAAGGTCAAATTAGAGGTTTAATTGGTGGACTAACTAAAGAAAAAGATAGGGTTTTAAATAGAGGAACATCATCGGTAAGACAACCTGGTTCAGCAATGAAACCAATTGGCACATATACAGCTGCTATTGATAGGGGAGTTATTACAATGGGGAGTATTAGACAAGATACACCTGTTGAGATAATAGATGGAAAACCATGGCCGCAAAACTATTACGGCTCATATGATGGTAATATGACTGTATCATTGGCGTTAAGACGTAGTGTTAATACAGTGCCAGCAAAATTAGTTGGAGATGTTGGTTTTGATATATCTTATGATTATTTAAAAAATAAATTTAAAATATCTAGCTTAGATCAAGTAAATGATAAAAATGCATCATCACTAGCTTTAGGTGGTATGACTTATGGAGTTAAGCCTGTTGAATT
>JBOFNA010000008.1:0-3018 GCA_051658665.1 Oscillospiraceae bacterium | reverse complement strand
ACCAAAGTAAGCCACAACTCCATAATCACTTAAAACCTCTAATATAACAAGACTTACCGACCCTACTATTGAAACTCTTGATATTGGTAAAGTTATCTTCCAAAAAACAGAAAACATCGACTTACCAAATGTCCTCGCACTTTCAATAAGTGTAGATGAGTCTTTCTGTAAACTGCCTCTTAATATCATATAAACATATGGAAATAAAAAAACAGTAAACACAAAAATTGCACCTTGCATTGATAAAATGTTAAAAAACTTTTGATTAACTTCCATATTTAATGTGTTTCTTAAAAAAGTTTGTATAACCCCCGTATAGCTTAGCATCCCTGAGTAAGTATAAGCACCTATATATGGAGGTATTGCTAAAGGTAAAATTAAAGCCCATTTCAAAAAATTTCTCAACGGAAAATCATAAACCGTCATTATAAACGCCAATAATATGCCAATTAAACCTGCAAAAACAGAGACAAAAAAACACAATATTATTGTATTTTTTATGTAATCATTTAATAAATAATTTTTTATATGCTCCCAAGTCTCATTGGATGGTTTTATAGCATAATTAAAAATATCAAAATTAGGTATTAAAATTAATAACACAAAAATTGTACTAAGTACAAACCAGCCATTTATTTTTTTCATTTTCTTACCTCAATGAAAAAGTAGCTTTTAGCTACTTTTTATTTCCAACCGACTTGTCCAAAAATTTCAGTTGCTTTTTTATTGTATTTGCCAGCCTCTGTTAAGTTTATATCTTGTGCTTTAAAACTTCCTAAATCTTTTAATACCTGAGTTGGCTCTACACTTTGGTTTACTGGATACTCATAATTTTCATCTGTATATTGTTTTTGTACGTCTACACTAACTAAATACTCTAAAAGTTTAACTGCGTTTTCTTTATTTTTAGAATATTTATTCATAACAGCTCCACTTACGTTAATATGTGTGCTCTCTGGAAAATATATAGAAACAGCATCAAAAGCTTTTACTTCTTCAGGGTCATCTGATGTTTTCATTCTACCTAAATAATATGTGTTTAAAATTGCAATCTCACCTTCACCAGAAGCAATAGCTTTAACTTGATCTCTATCATTACCTTTAGGTTCCCTTGAAAGGTTTTTCACAATACCTTCAGCCCATTTTTTAGCATATTCTTCGCCTTTTTCAGCTATAAAAGATGCTAAAAGAGATTGATTGTAAGAAGATGTTGAACTTCTAACTAATATTTTATTTTTAAAGTTATCTTCAACTAAAGAATCGTAACTTTTTAAACTGCTTGGATTAACCTTATCTTTATCATAAGCAATAATTCTTGCTCTAGTTGTCAGCGCCATCCACTCATTATTTTCGCCTCTTAGGTTTTTTGGTACTGTACTATCTATTAAGCTAGATTTAATTTCCATTGACAAATCTTCTTCAATAGCTTGATATAAGTTTGCAATATCCGCTGTTATAAAAATATCTGCTTGAGTGTCTGCACCCTCTCTTTTCATTCTTTCTAAAATTTCTGGTGCTTTCCCTTCAATTACATTTACCTTTATACCTGTTTTACTATAAAAATCGTCATAAATCTTTTTATCTACATCGTAATGTCTTGCGGAGTAAACATTAACTACTCCCTCTTCTTTACTGCTTGTACCGTTACTGCCATTTGAAAAACAACCTGTTAAAACTAAAGCTATAACAGTAATCAATGACATTAATCGTAATTTTTTTTTATTATTTATCATTTAATATATCTCCTTTTTATTTATAATAATATATGAGTTAGCTTAAGCTATCTATACTATACCATATAAGTATGATTACTGCAAGATAAAAATTTATATTATCTGAAAATTAAATTATAACTTGATAAATTAAATGTTTTTGATGTTTTTAAAATATTTTTATATAATAACTTACTTTATTGTATTTATATTAATAAAAAACAAGGTATTTTATTAATATAAATACCTTGTTTCTTATTAATTAAATAGTTTAAATCTTTTACCAGAACTATAGCTTATATTTCCATCATCTTCGTTAAAAAGATCAAAATTTATTTCATTTATAGTAAAATCGTAGTCAAGTGAAAGTTCTCTAGTTATCTTTTCATTATTTTCATCAAAAAATTCTAAATATAAAACATTATATGATAACCCTGAATTAAAATTATTAGATAAAGCATTTTTTATAAAAATTTTTTCACCTTTTTTAATTGTTTTATCTTCTATATCAAACTCATATACATCTCTAGATTCTTTAATTCCATATACTCTTAAGTTACTTATATCTATATTTGTACTGTTTTTTATTGAAAAAGTTTTTTGAGATAAAACATAAAACCCCATAAATAAAATAATTAGTACGCCTATTACAATATACCAAATTTTCTTAATACTCATAATGTCTCCTAATATTATTTAAAAATATCAACTATATATTAAGCTTTATTTGTCGAAAAGCATTTTAAGCAATTCTAACATTACAAGATGTTCGCCCTCTTCTTCTGGCATTATTACAACTTCTTTAATAATGTCATCCATCTCTCTAATTCTTTCTGATCCTAAAATTTCAGCAATTTTATAAATGTTCAAAACATAATGTAACCTAATCTCATCTGTAGACATTTTTTCAAGTTCTTCTAAAGTTGGGTTTTCTTTAAATTTATCAAAATTTTCTTCAATACAGTCAATGATTTTTTGAGTTTTAACTTTATCATTTAAATCAACATACCCATCTCTTTCATCACCATCTTTAATTAACTGTATTATTTTTTCTTTTTTCAACATTTTTGAAGTTTCTTTTTCTTTTGCTCTAGAGTTTTCACTTGTTAAAAAAGTAAAACCACCTACTAAAACAAAAGTCGCTGTTAAATACATAGCTATTATTTTTTTGTTCATAAAAATTCTCCTATATAATATAATATAATATATTATATTATATTATATTATATTATATTATATTATATTACAGTATATGTCAATATATACCTTCTAATCTTTTTAATATTAAATAATAGCCATTGCAATA
>JBOFNA010000007.1:0-17500 GCA_051658665.1 Oscillospiraceae bacterium | reverse complement strand
TATATATACACAAAGCTTTTCTCGCCTGCCTCCAAATATACTTCCCAAGTATGTCTGGTCCCTTACGACCGGGGCTACCAACGCCCGGCTATACCCTTTGACAGTGTCCCTTTGCTTAAACATTTCGATGGCTACGGATTGTCTACCGTATGTGCATCGGCTACGCCTTTCGGCCTCACCTTAGCCCCCGGCTAACTTGGAGCGGACGAACCTTCCTCCAAAAACCTTAGGTATTCGGCCATTATGATTCTCACATAATTCTCGCTACTCATTCCGGCATTCTCACTCGTATAAAGTCCACCACCGCTCACGCTATGGCTTCGCCCCTTATACGACGCTCCCCTACCCAGTATTTCTACTGCCCAAGCTTCGGTGTAAATTTTAGCCCCGTTGAATCTTCGGCGCAGGATCACTCGACCAGTGAGCTATTACGCACTCTTTTAATGAGTGGCTGCTTCTAAGCCAACATCCTGGTTGTCTTAGCAATCCTACATCCTTTTCCACTTAAATCTACTTTGGGACCTTAGCTGTGGGTCTGGGCTGTTTCCCTTTTGACTATGAGACTTATCTCACATAGTCTGACTCCTACGAAACGATTGTCTGGCATTCAGAGTTTGATAGGATTCAGTAACCGTTAGGCCCCTAGTCCATTCAGTGCTTTACCTCCAGCAATCTATCGTAAGGCTAGCCCTAAAGCTATTTCGGGGAGAACCAGCTATCTCCGGGTTCGATTGGAATTTCTCCGCTATCCACACCTCATCCACTAATTTTTCAGCATTAGTTGGTTCGGTCCTCCATCGAGTTTTACCTCAACTTCAACCTGGACATGGATAGGTCACCCGGTTTCGGGTCGTATACTTGCAACTAAGTCGCCCTGTTAAGACTCGGTTTCCCTTCGGCTCCAGTCATCAATGACCTTAACCTTGCTACAAACATACACTCGCCGGACCGTTCTACAAAAAGTACGATATCACACATTGACGTGCTTTATCTGATTGTAGGCACAGGGTTTCAGGTTCTATTTCACTCCCCTTCCGGGGTTCTTTTCACCTTTCCTTCACAGTACTATTCTCTATCGGTCATTAGGTAGTATTTAGGCTTGGAGGGTGGTCCCCCCTGCTTCCCACGGGGTTTCTCGTGTCCCGTGGTACTCTGGATCCTGCCAGATAACTCAAGTTTTCGCGTACGAGACTTTCACTCTCTCTGGTGTGCCTTCCCATGCACTTCTGCTAACCTTTGTTAATTCCTTATGCAGTCCACAACCCCGGGGGTATTTCTACTCCCGGTTTGGCCTTTTTCGCGTTCGCTCGCCACTACTAGCAAAATCTCTTTTGATTTCTCTTCCTCGCCCTACTTAGATGTTTCAGTTCGGGCGGTTCACCTCACACACCTATGTATTCAGTGTGTGATACACTAGCGTTACCTAGTGTGGGTTTCCCCATTCGGACATCCATGGATCAAAACTTGCTTGCAGTTCCCCATGGCTTTTCGCAGCTTGCCACGTCCTTCATCGTCTCCTAATGCCAAGGCATTCTCCCTGCGCCCTTATTAGCTTAATCTTTTGTTCTCAGTTCAAATTTCTTTTTAATTTTCTTCTCAATTTGCCTTGCGATTTGTAGTAAATTATCCGAATTAAAATTAATTCATGTCTTTACTCGCATCATATTTTCTTCTTTATTGTTCAGTTTTCAATGTGCTTTACCATATGTTATTTTGCAAATATGGTGGGCTCAAGTGGACTCGAACCACCGACCTCACGCTTATCAGGCGTGCGCTCTAACCGCCTGAGCTATGAGCCCTTTTTTCAGGTTCTTGTTTAAATACCCTTTTACTTGGTGGAGATGAGGAGATTCGAACTCCTGACCCCCTGCGTGCAAGGCAGGTGCTCTCCCAACTGAGCTACACCCCCATTTTTTCGCTTTGGGTATTTACCGCTTTTACCTCTTCTTTTAGAATCTTATTAGACTCTAAAAATTAAACAATATCGCTAAGCTTCCCTGCTGACTCCTTAGAAAGGAGGTGATCCAGCCGCACCTTCCGATACGGCTACCTTGTTACGACTTCATTTTGATCGCCAGCACCACCTTCGGCGGCGTCCTCCTTGCGGTTAGACTACCGACTTCGGGTTTTGCCAACTCTCATAATGTGACGGGCGGTGTGTACAAGGCCCGGGAACGTATTCACCGCGACATTCTGATTCGCGATTACTAGCAATTCCAACTTCATGCAGGCGAGTTGCAGCCTGCAATCCGAACTGGGACCGTTTTTGGGGTTTTGCTCCGAATCGCTTCTTTGCGTCCCTCTGTTAACGGCCATTGTAGTACGTGTGTAGCCCAGGTCATAAAGGGCATGATGATCTAACGTCATCCCCACCTTCCTCCGTTTTGTCAACGGCAGTCCTGCTAGAGTCCTCTTGCGTAGTAACTAACAGTAAGGGTTGCGCTCGTTGCGGGACTTAACCCAACATCTCACGACACGAGCTGACGATGACCATGCACCACCTGTTTTCTTGTCCCCGAAGGGAAGCACCAATCTCTTGGTGTGTCAATCAATGTCAAGACCTGGTAAGGTTCTTCGCGTTGCTTCGAATTAAACCACATACTCCACTGCTTGTGCGGGCCCCCGTCAATTCCTTTGAGTTTCAACCTTGCGGTCGTACTCCCCAGGTGGATTACTTATTGTGTTAACTGCGGCACGGAAGGGGTCAGTCCCCCCACACCTAGTAATCATCGTTTACGGCATGGACTACCAGGGTATCTAATCCTGTTTGCTACCCATGCTTTCGAGCCTCAGCGTCAGTTAAAGCCCAGCAGGCCGCCTTCGCCACTGGTGTTCCTCCCGATATCTACGCATTCCACCGCTACACCGGGAATTCCGCCTGCCTCTACTTCACTCAAGATGTATAGTTTTAAACGCAGCCATGAGTTGAGCCCATGGATTTAACATTTAACTTATACAACCGCCTACGCTCCCTTTACACCCAGTAATTCCGGACAACGCTCGCCACCTACGTATTACCGCGGCTGCTGGCACGTAGTTAGCCGTGGCTTCCTCTTTGGTTACCGTCATTTTTTTCTTCACCAAAGACAGAGGTTTACAATCCGAAAACCGTCTTCCCTCACGCGGCATCGCTGCATCAGGGTTTCCCCCATTGTGCAATATTCCCCACTGCTGCCTCCCGTAGGAGTCTGGGCCGTGTCTCAGTCCCAATGTGGCCGTTCAACCTCTCAGTCCGGCTACTGATCGTTGACTTGGTAGGCCATTACCCTACCAACTATCTAATCAGGCGCGAGCCCATCTTTGTGCGGATTGCTCCTTTGGTGCCTCTTCCAGGAGGAAGAGGCACTTCATGCGGTATTAGCGTTCATTTCTAAACGTTGTCCCCCTCACAAAGGTAGGTTGCTCACGTGTTACTCACCCGTCCGCCACTAAGTTAACTTTAAGCCCCTCCGGAAAGGAGAGGCGGTCAATATAACTTCGTTCGACTTGCATGTGTTAAGCGTGCCGCCAGCGTTCGTCCTGAGCCAGGATCAAACTCTTAATACTTAATATTACTAAAGCCTAAGCTCTAACAATCATCCTTGTTTGCTCTTTTTCTCCTATTAGAAAATGTAGCCAAAACTCATAACATCAGGGCTTAAATTTCAGAGTGTTCTCTTAATTCTTCTTTACGCTTGCGATATTGTTCAATTTTCAAAGTCCAATTTCAAATTTATAATATTTCTACTAAAACCTGTTTTTTTAGTCTACCATTTTTTGGCTTGTTTGTCAACAACTTTTGTCATTAAAACTAGCTTCCGTCTTATGACGACTTATTTAGTTTACCACATCAGTTTTTTATTGTCAACACTTTTTTAAAAGTTTTTTAAAATCTTTAAATACCTTTCTACAAGGTGCTTTTTGTGTTGTTTCTCAATGTGATAGCTTTATTATATTAGCACATTACTATTTATTTTGTCAACATCTTTTTAAAAGTTTTTTATCTTTTTTCATTTTATACTATATATGCTTTTCTACTATGTGTTTTTCACTATATATTGTTTGTTTTTTTTATCTGTTTTTTGTCCTTTACTTTATGTACCCTATATTGTATTATGTTTAAATAGACTGCTTGTAGTTTAACGGATAAAACATTAGACTCCGACTCTAAAAATACAGGTTCGATCCCTGTCGAGCAGACCAAGTAAAATTGTATATATATGGTAATTTTAAGTATTTAGACTCTATTTTATTTTAAATAGTTAATAAGTTCTACTATTATAATTTAATTGTTTTTGTTTTTATACTTAAAATAAATTTAATAGAGGTGTTATTATGGATGTAAACAGTTTATTATGTAAAGAGTTTAATATTTCTTTGCATTTTTTAAACAGTATTATAAAACTTATAGACGACGGAAACACAATCCCTTTTATCGCAAGGTACAGAAAAGAAGCTACAGGAAATATGGACGACCAAAGTCTTAGGCTTTTAAGTGAGCGTATATCATATATCAGAAATTTAGAAGATAGAAAAAAAAGTATTTTATCTACTATAAAAGAGTTAGACCTTTTAACAGATGATATTAAACTTTCTCTAGATAACGCCGTGACCTTAACTGAGGTTGAGGATATTTATAGACCTTTCAAGCCAAAACGAAAAACAAAAGCATCCATTGCAAAAGAGAAGGGCTTAACCCCTTTATTTGATGAAATAATAAAAAACGGAACAGATATTGACTATATAAATAATTTTGCTCTAAAGTTTTTATCTGAAGATCATTGTATATATGATATATCAACGGCAATAAAAATGTCACTAGATATAATTTGTGAAGATATTTCAAATAACTCTGAGTCACGAAAGTATATAAGAGAGTATGTGCTAAATAACGGTGTTTTAGTTGCATCTAAGAAAGAACATAAAGATGAATCATCTAAAAAAGACGTGTACGAAATGTACCATAACTTTAATTGCTCCATCAAAAAGTTAAATAACCATAATATTCTTGCCATTGACAGGGGAGAAAATATCGGGTTTTTAAAAGTTAACTTTGAATTTGACGAAAATGTTATTTTAAATAATATATCTAAAATATATTGTAAAGATAAAACCTCAAACGAATATATTGAAGAAAGTATTAAAAGTTCTTTTAAAAGGTTAATATACCCTTCTGTAGAGAGAGAAATAAGGTCAAGTTTAACAGAAAGGGCTTGTAGTAGCGCTATTTTAGTTTTTTCAAAAAACTTAAAGCAACTTTTATTACAACCACCTGTTAAAGGTAAGGTAACTTTAGGGTTTGACCCAGCTTATAGAACAGGTTGCAAAATTGCTGTTGTAGACTCAAACGGTAAAATGTTAATGACAGATGTTATTTTTCCAACAGCCCCTCAAAACAAGACTGAAGAGGCATCTAAAACAATTTTAAATTTAATTTCAAAATATAATATAGAAATAATATCAATAGGTAATGGTACTGCATCTAAAGAAAGTGAAATTTTTATATCTAATTTAATTAAAGAAAACACCTTGAATGTAAGTTATATAATAGCAAACGAAGCTGGTGCCTCTGTTTATTCAGCCTCTAAACTGGGATCTGAGGAGTTTCCAGAGTTAGATGTTTCTAAAAGAAGTGCCATTTCAATAGCTAGGCGTATCCAGGACCCCCTTGCTGAGTTAGTTAAAATAGACCCTAAATCAATAGGTGTTGGTCAATATCAACATGACATGCCCCATAAGGAACTATCAAACTCATTAGACGGTGTTGTTGAAAACTGTGTTAATTCTGTAGGTGTAAATATTAATACTGCTTCGCCATCTCTTTTAAAATACGTTTCTGGCCTTACATCTGCAACTGCAAAAAACATTGTATCTTACAGAGAAGAAAATGGTTCTTTTGAAAACAGAAATCAACTTTTAAAGGTAAGTAAATTAGGTGAAAAAGCGTTTTTGCAATGCGCAGGTTTTTTACGCATCTTAGACGGACCAAACATTCTTGACCGCACTGGAGTCCACCCCGAATCTTACAAAAAAACTGTAGAACTTTTAAATATATATGACTTAAATTTAGACACACTAAACGAAAGTGAATTTTCCCAGAAATTAAGCTCAATAGATATAAACGAAACTTCTAAAAAACTTAATATTGGAGAGTTAACTTTAAAAGATATAATCTTAGAGTTGCAAAAACCCGGCAGGGATATAAGAGACAGCTTACCGCAACCAATGTTAAGACAAGATTTAGTAGATATAACTAATATTAAAATAGGTCAACAAATAAAAGGTACCGTTCGAAATGTTATTGATTTTGGCGCATTTGTAGATATAGGTGTGCACGTTGATGGTCTAGTGCATATATCACAATTATCAAAAAACTTTGTAAATCACCCTCTAGACGTTGTAAGTATCGGAGATATAGTAACTGTTTCAGTAATAGATGTAGATGTATCTAAAAAACGTATTTCTCTTTCAATGCTTAATGAATGATTTTAATAATATATAAAAAACAAAAAGGCATAAAATAAATTTATGCCTTTTTGTTTTTTTATTAACTTTTAAATACATTATCAAATTAAAGCCCGGTCTATTTGTCATAAGAAAACATATCTGAAACTAAGTGTATAACATTACTTTGAGCAACAATCAAAAGTTTATCCTCTTCCAAAATTTCACTTAGCCCATTAGGTACTATAAGCTTACCATTTCTGTTTATAGCAGCTATAATAACACTGTCTGGTAAAGGTATGTCTTTAAGTTTTTTGCCTATATATTTAAAATGATCAGTAACAGTAATTTCATTAATATTAGCACCACCACCATCTAAACTCATAAGCTGCTTTATGATAGCATTATCTGCTTCTCTTTCTATTATATGGGCTAAAGCAGCAGTTGTACTTATAGCAACATCTACACCTAATGCTTTTAAAATACTAGCATTTTTAGGGTTGTTAACTCTAGCTAATGTTTTTTTTACATTAAATTTATTTTTTGCAATTTGGCAACAAATTAAATTGTTTTCATCTCGTCCAGTTACACCAATTAAGGCATCGCAACCTTCTACTTTTGCACACTCTAAAATATTTGCATTTGTTCCATCTCCACAAATCACATCTATATCAAGCTCGTTAGCAACTTTTATACAAACTTCTTTATTTTCTTCAATTAGGGTCGCTTTATGCCCATGTTCAAGTAAAGTTTTTGTTAAATAATAACCTACTTTGCCACCACCAACAACAACAATATTCATTTAAATATCTCCACTTAACTTATATGTTTATTAATGACTATTCTATCATTTTTTTCTATAATAACTTCACTTGCATTACCTGAAAATATAAATTTTTTGTTTTTCTTTAAAATTCCATAAATATATTTTCCATCATCAATATTAATATCTTTAAGTAATTTTCCTATATATTTATTTTCAACATTAACCAAACACGTAGTTATTTTCGTTTCACCAATCACCATGTTTTGCTCTCTAAAGTCAAAAAGCTCATAATATATTTTATTTACACTTTCAGCAGTTGAGCAAATAGTCTGTATATTAAAATGCTCAAACATTGTTTCTTTTTGATTTTCAAAAACCCTTGCTATAACCTTTTGCACTTTATAAAACTTTGTAGCCATTTGAGAAACCATTAAGTTAATATTATCATTATCCGTAACAACAGCAATAGCATCGCAGTTCGCTATCCCAGCTCTTGTTAAAACATCTTCATCTATATATACTCCAACGGTTGTAAACCCGTTAAAACTATCTAATTTTTCAAGCTCTTTTTCACTAGCAGCAACAACTGATACCTCATGGTTTTCATTTTCAAGTATTTTAGCAAGCTCAGAACCTACTTTGCCACAACCTACAATTAAAATATTCATAAATACCTCTATTTTATAACATCGCACCCCATATAAGGTACAAGTACATCAGGAACTGTTATTGAACCATCTTCGTTTTGATAGTTTTCCAAAATAGCCGCCGTCGTTCTCCCTACAGCTAAACCAGAACCATTTAAAGTATGGATAAATGACGCCGCATCTTTTACGTCTTCTTTATACTTTATACTCGCTCTTCTAGCTTGATAATCCTCAAAGTTTGAGCAGCTAGAAATTTCGGCATATCTACCATATGAAGGTAACCAAACCTCTATATCATAAGTTTTTGCCGCTGTAAAACCTAAGTCTCCGCCACATAAAGCTACTGTTCTATACGGTAATTTTAGTTCTTTCAATAAGTTTTCAGCATCTAACGTTAGGTTTTCAAGTTCTTCATATGACTTTTCTGGTTTCACAAATTTAACAAGTTCAACTTTATTAAACTGATGTTGTCTAATTAGTCCTCTTGTATCTCTTCCAGCACTACCAGCTTCTGCTCTAAAACAAGCTGTATAAGCGCAGTGCTTTATAGGTAATTGACTGCCTTTTAAAATCTCTTTACTATACATATTAGTTACAGGTACTTCAGCTGTCGGAAGCAAGTAATATCCAGTGTTACTAACTTTAAACATATCATCTTCAAATTTAGGTAGTTGCCCTGTACCAATCATTGCATCTGCATTTATTAAATACGGAGGTATTATTTCAGTGTACCCATTTTTTGTATGTGTATCTAAATAAAAGTTTATAATTGAACGCTCAAGTTTAGCACCTAACCCTTTATAAAAATGAAACCTTGCGCCAGCAACTTTAGCCGCTCTCTCACTATCTAAAATATTTAAGTCTTTACCAATCTCCCAATGAGGCTTAACTTCAAACCCAAAAACTCTAGGCTCTCCAAATTTTCTTTTTTCTATGTTTTCTTTCTCTGTTAAACCATCTGGAACACTTTCATTTGGTGTATTAGGTACAGTCAGTAGTATATTTAATTGCTCTCGCTCTAACTCACTTAATTTAACATCAATTTCTTTTATTTCGTCTGACAAAACTTTCATTTGCGACATTATCTCGTCACAGTTTTCACCCTTAGCCTTTAAATTACCCACCTCTTTAGACTTTTGGTTTTTAACCGCCTTTTTTTCATCTGCACCTGATGACAGTAAACGCCTTTTTTCATCTATTTTTAAAATATTATCAATATCCTTTGTGAAATCTTTGCCTCTCTTAGATAACTTTTTTATAACTTTGTTTTTATCTTCTCTTATCAGTTTTATATCTAACACAAAATTACCACCTTTTTTGTTTAATAAATTCCCCTTTTATTATAGACTTAGTTTATCGATGATAGTCTTTAAATCTTCTTCTGAAAAAAAATCTATTTCTAAAGTTTTTTTCGATTTGCTATCTTTAACCCTAACTTCTGTACCTAAATGCTCAGAAAGAGAATATTGAACTTCTAGATAAAAAGGTTTTTGTTGTTGTGCGTTTTTTTCACTTACCTCTTTACCTTTATTTCTAATCGCTTTTTCAAGTTCTCTTACAGACCATTTTTTAACGTCTATCATTTTAGCAAAATGTAACATTTCATCATATTCTAAAGAAAGCAAGACTTTTCCATGCCCTTTTGATATTTCAGAGTTTATAATCATCTGTTTTACTTCTTCTGGTAAATTTAAAATCCTTAACGCATTCGCTACCAAAGACCTTGGTTTTCCCACAGCTTTAGATACTTCTTCTTGCGTTAAATTAAACTCATCTATTAACTTTTGATAACCAAGTGACTCCTCTAACGGATTTAAATCTTCTCTTTGTAAGTTTTCAACCAACGCGATTTTCATTACATCACTGTTGCTCATCTCTTTTATTATAACAGGTACTTCAGTAAGGCCAGCAATTCTAGACGCTCTCCACCTTCTTTCACCTGCAATAATTTGATACTGACTTTCACCGACAGGTCTAACCAGTATAGGTTGTATTAACCCGTGAGCTTTAATTGATTCTGCAAGTTCAATTAATGAGTCATTATCAAAATTCTTTCTTGGTTGTTCTTTGTTTGGCTCTATTTGAGATAATTTAACTGTTTCTTCTGAAAACTCTCTGCTAGACACCTCATTATCAACAAATAAAGCATCTAAGCCTCTTCCCAAACCTCTCTTTTTCGCCGACATATTACACCTCGTTATTTTTTATAATTTCCAACGCTACACTTTCATAACTCTTTGCCCCTTTGGAAGATGCATCATAATACCCAATTGGCATACCAAAACTTGGGGCTTCAGCAATTCTTACTGTTCTCGGGATTGGAGTTTTGAAGATTTTCTCAGGAAAAAACTTTTTAACTTCTTCAACTACTTGTATAGTCAAGTTTAGCCTACTATCATACATTGTAAGTAAAACGCCTTCTATTTCAATATATGTATTATACATTTTTTTTATTTGCCTTATAGTAGACATAAGTTGCGATAAACCTTCTAAAGCATAATACTCACATTGTATAGGCACCAAAACAGTATCGCACGCCGTCAGACCATTTATAGTTATAATTCCTAAAGATGGTGGACAATCTATAAGTATGAAATCATAGTTTCTGTAAATTGTAAGTAATGCATTTTTAAGCTTTTTTTCACGTTTATTTGTTGAACTCAAAATAATTTCACACGCAGCTAAATCTATATTAGATGGTACTATATCTAAATTTTTATAATCCGTTTTAATAATAGCGTCTTTTATATCAATATCATCAATTAAAACATCGTAAAGACTGTACTTTAAGTTTTTTTTGTTCACATTAACACCACTAGTAGAGTTGCCTTGAGGGTCTGCATCTACAATTAAAACCTTTTTATCGTTGGAACCCATAGCAGCTGCTAAATTTATAGTAGATGTTGTCTTTCCAACTCCACCTTTTTGATTAGTGATAGCTATTATTTTACCCATTTAGCACCTCTTTTATTATTATCTTATAAAAATCATTATATCACTTTATCTGTATGTATGTAAACATTAATTTTAGCTCGATTGTAAAGTTTTATTGTTTTATTGTTTTAAAACAATAAAACATAAATGTTCCACGTGGAACATTTATGTTTTATCGTCCTTTTTAGCAACATTAAGGTTTTACAAGAAAATCTTTATGTTCCACGTGGAACATTATAAGTTGAAATTATTTCTATCGGTGTATATTGAGTAAGGTAACTTTATAGACTATAGCTGGTTAAAATACTCATTAATTGTTTTGAACCCAAATTATTACTAATTAAATATAAACTTTTGTATTTAATTGAATCTTATGATTATAAAAAATAATAAAAGAGCATATAAATGCTCTTTTATTATTTGGGGAAACAATATATATGTAACAACAAAAGTTGATACATGCAATTTAAGACGCACTACTGTTAGTGCAAGGTATTTTCTTGTTAGATATTTTAATTGTATATTCAATATACTCATTTTCTTCTTTTTTATTTACTTCAGCGTCAATCCCAGAGTTTTTCATAGCATCTAAAGCTTTATTTATTGTATTTATAAAAATTCTAACATCCTTTAAAACAAAAACTTTTTTACGTTTTTTATCTTCTTTTTTAGGAACATTCAAAAATTCATTAATTAGCTTTTCACTTTGCTCAACATTTAATTTGCTATCAATAATTTGTTTAATAATAAATTTTTGTTGATCTTTGTTAATAACTTTAAGCAAAGCTCTTGCGTGTCTCTCCGTTATATTGTTTTGAGAAATAATTCGCCTTATATCATCTGATAAATTTAATAACCTTAACTTATTTGCAATTGTAGATTGAGATTTACCGATTTTACTAGATAACTGCTCTTGTGTTAAGTTATTGTGCTCTAAAATATCCTTTAAAGCTTCTGCTTCTTCAAAGAAACTTAAATCTTTTCTTTGAATATTTTCAACAAGAGCTAAAACCTTTGTCTTATTGTCATCTACATCTATAACTATGCAAGGTACCCTAGATAGCCCACCCATTACACTAGCTCTATATCTTCTTTCTCCTGCAATAATTTCATATCCATCTTCTTTTTTTCTAACAATAATAGGCTGTAATAAACCATTTTCTAAAATACTGCAACTTAAACTATTTAAATCATCTTTACCAAAAAACTTTCTCGGCTGATTCTCATTTCTAAAAATGTTATCTACAGGTATATCTTTGATTTCTTTTTTAGTTTTACCTAACGAAAAAAACTTGTCCATCTCATCACCTCTTTTTTTGTTAATTTAATAATATCACAAAAAGTTGATAAGTTCCATATTTTTCCATTTATCTTTTATCTCTAAAAACATTAAAATACGATATAATAAAACTATTTACAAGGGGCTTTTTGAAATTTTAGCACTAACTCTAGGATATTTCGTCAAAGTTTGTCTATCTTTTCTTATCAAAACAATTCCCCTATCATTCTCATGCTCTAAAGTATACACCATAACTTTTTCTATTACAGCACCTAATATATCAATAGCATTTTTACTTTCTTCAATTTCTTTTAATAAAAACTTGCCTTTTAAAGGGGCAAATAAGCCATTTAGTTTAACTAATGGTATACAGTACTCACTTAAAGGTGATAACGCCGTTACAGCTCTAGCTGTTACTATGTCAAACTTTTCTCTGTATTGAACCATATTGGCAATGTCTTCGGCTCTTGAGTGTATAACTTGTACATTATCTAAATTTAATTTTTGCACTAAAATATTTAAAAAGTCCACCTTTTTTTTTGTGCTGTCAATCAAACAAAGGTTGATATCATCATTAATGATTTTCAGCACAACACCAGGAAACCCAGCACCTGTACCAACATCTGCAACTTTCAAATTGCAATTTTCTAAGTTTAATTTTTCAAACAACATATAGCTATCAACAAAATGTTTTATACAAATTTGCCTAAAGTCAACAATTGCGGTTAAATTTACATTATTATTATACTCAACTAAAAAGTCAGCGTATATTATTAACTTTTCCAATTTATTGTCATCGACATCTATATTAAAATTTTTAAAAACATCTATTAAAACACTTTTTTTATCCATTATTATCACCTTTTTGTTGAGATAAATAAATAATCAAAACAGAAATATCAGACGGACTAACACCAGATATTCTTGATGCTTGACCTATACTTAAAGGTTTTATTTTTTGCAGTTTTTCAACCGCCTCAAGTCTCAGACCATTTACAAGGTCATAATTAAAAGTTTTATCTATTTTTTTGTTTTCAAGCTTTCTCATTTGCTCTACCTGTATAAGTTGCCTTGCAATATACCCTTCATATTTAATTTTTATTTCAACTTCTTCACAAACATCTTTAGGTAACTCAGGTCTTTTTAAGTCAAACTCTTTTAAGTCTTTATAAGTAATTTGTGGTCTTTTCAATAACTCATTTAATTTTATGCCAGTTTTAATTTCCGCCGTTCCTAACTCTAATAAAAGCTTGTTTATATCATCTGATGGAGGTAAAACAATTTTGCTTACTCTTTCTAGTTCTTTATTTATTAACTCCATTTTATTTGTAAAGTCTTTATATCTTTCATCTGCAATTAAACCTACTTTATAACCAATTGGTGTAAGCCTTTCATCTGCATTATCTTGCCTTAACAAAAGCCTGTACTCACTTCTTGATGTCATCATTCTATAAGGGTCTGTTACCCCTTTTGTAACTAAGTCATCAATTAAAGTACCTATATATGAACTTGCTCTATCTAAAATTAAAGAGTCTTTATTGTCAATTTTTAAAGATGCATTAATACCTGCCACTAAACCTTGCGCTGCTGCCTCCTCATATCCAGATGTACCATTAAATTGACCTGCACCATAAAGACCTAAAATATTTTTAAATTCAAGAGTTGACCTCATCTCCAAGGGGTCAACACAATCATACTCAATGGCATAAGCATTACGCATAATTTCAATGTTTTCAAAACCTTTAATTGTTTTATAAAACTTTATTTGCACATCCTCTGGTAACGACGATGACATCCCTTGTAAATACATCTCACCTGTACTAATTCCACAAGGCTCTACAAATATCTGATGTCTTTCCTTATCTTTAAACCTTACAACTTTGTCTTCAATGCTAGGGCAATACCTAGGTCCTTGACCCTCAATACTTCCACCAAATAAAGCCGAACGTTGAAGATTTTCGTTAATAACATTATGTGTTTCTTGATTGGTATAGGCAATATGACAAACAACTTTATTTTTTAAATCCTCTTTAGTCGTAAAAGAAAAAGGGTAAATGTCATCATCACCATATTGTGGCTCTAATTGAGAAAAGTCTATACTTCTTTTATTAACTCTAGCAGGTGTACCAGTTTTAAACTTTCTCAAGGGTATGCCAATTTTTCTAAGGTTTTCAGACAAATCTGTTGCTGGCATAATACCATCTGGGCCAGAGCTATAAGAAACATCTCCAACATGTATTGTCGCATTTAAAAATGTACCACACGCAATAATTACCGCTTTCGCAGTATAATATGAACCAATTTTCGTTATAACTCCAGTAACTTTATTATTATCTAGGATTATTTCAATAATCTCATCTTGTTTAACAAACAAATTTTCTTGTTTTTCTAAAATTTGTTTCATATAATTTGTATACATATCTCTATCTGACTGAACTCTAAGGCTATGTACAGCTGGTCCTTTTCCTTTTTTTAACATTCTGCTTTGTAAAAAAGTCTTGTCTGCTGCAATACCCATCTGCCCACCTAAAGCGTCCACTTCTCTAACAAGATGCCCTTTGGCTGTCCCTCCAATACAAGGGTTGCATGGCATATTTGCAATTGCATCTAAAGATATTGTAAAAACACCTGTTTTTTTGCCTAATCTTGCAGTTGCTAACGCCGCCTCACAACCAGCATGGCCTGCACCTATAACTATAACATCAAAGTCATTTATAATATTCATAAAACCCTCTTCTATTTACCAACACAAAACTTAGAAAACAAACCTTTTACCATCTCTTCTTTTACATTTTCACCGGTAATTTCCATAAGTTTTTCTGTAACTTCTTCCAAATTAAACACAATCAAATCTAAAGGCTGTCCATTTTCAATATCAAAAATAGCATTTCCGCACATTTCTTTTGCTTTATTTATAGCATGCTTCTGCCTTTCATTTGATATTACACCCATAGATATATCTACATTATTTATATTTAAAATATGCTCAATTTCTTTCTCTAACTCTAAATATCCTTGGTTATTACAAGCTGACGTAAACACAATATGTTTAAACACCTTATTTACTTCATCAATGTTTATAATTTGCTCTTTATCCACCTTATTTATAATAGCTATTTTATTGTCATTATCAATTTCATCAATTATTTTATAATCATTTTTATCTAATTTTCTAGATGCATCGAAAACAACTAAAACCAATGTTGATGTTTTTATTTTTTTTATTGATAGACTAGTTCCTATCTCTTCAACTTTATCAACAGTATCTCTTATCCCTGCTGTATCATTTAAGTTCAAAATTACATTTTGTAATTTTATTGTATTTTGAACAATATCCCTAGTTGTGCCTTCGACATCTGTAACTATACTTTTTGTTTCTTTACTTAGCATATTCATAAGTGAGCTTTTACCTACATTTGTTTTCCCAACAATTACAGTATCAACACCCTCTTTTACAATTGTACCTAAATGACTCGTTTTTGAAATTTTTGAAATTTTTTCTAAAATTATAACCATTTTACTTAAAAGATCACTTCTATGAACTTCTTCAATTTCTTCTTCAGGATAATCAATAAAAGCAGCTAAATGCGATAAAATATCAAGCACGTCTTTTTTAACCTGATCAATACTTTTAAATAGAACACCGTTCCTCATATCCATAGCAATTTTTGCCGCTTGTTTATCTCTAGCATTAATTAAATCAATTACTGCTTCTGCCTGTGTCAAAGACATTTTTCCATTTAAAACTGCCCTAATTGTAAATTCACCTGGCATAGCTAATGTTGCTCCACTCATTATAACAACATCTAATACTTTTTTAACCAAATAAACTCCACCGTGACAGGATATTTCAATAACATCTTCCCCCGTGTAGCTTAGCGGCGCTCTAAAAAAGTTAACCACAACTTCATCTATAATTTCACCATTATATAAAATATGACCATATGCCGCTGTATACCCTTTGGCATTTATTATATCTCGATTATTTATTGGTTTAAAAATTTTATTTATAATATCATAACATAAATCCCCTGACATTCTTACCACTCCAACGGCAGAAATTATAACAGGTGTTGTTATCGCGGTAATAGTATTACTCATTTTTTCTCCTTAATAAAATTTTATTACATCATTATTATACATTAAAAATAGCTTCATTACAACAAAATAGCAAGGTATAAAACCTTGCTATTTCAATTATTTATTTAAACTAACCTTTGAACATATTTTACTATCGTCATCATCAAAAACATTAAATTTAACTGCGCTATCTACACCTGCCTTAATTGCCTGAGTTTTATCTTCAGGTGTTATCTGCTTTTCTTTAAAGTTTTTATCATGCTTTTTTGTATCTAAATTACTATTCTTAGACGATATAATAATCTTTCTAAAAGTCTCTTTTCCAACAGAGTAAGATGAAACTCCATCCATTTCTTGAATTTCAGCGTGAATTATACGCCTTTCATAAGGATTCATAGGCTCAAAAACTTTATTCTTACCAGTTTTTCTAACAAAATCAGCATGTTTATGTGCTAACTCTTTAAGCTTTTCTTCTCTCTTTTCTCTGTACCCATTATTGTCTAACATGATTTTTAAATAATGCTCATCATCATTAACTATAACATTAACTAAATGCTGTAAACTATCTAAAGTTTCTCCATGCCTTCCAATTACTACTCCCGAACCATTATCAACAATATCTAAAAGTAAAGATTTTCTTGTTTTTTTCACAACTACATTTTCAACGTTTCCATTCATCTCTTTAGATACCTTTAAAATATAATCAATAGCTTTTTGCACTTTTACTTTTTCTCTATCATTAAAACCTTTTTCTAAATTTTTATCTGTTTTTAAACCTTTGTGGTCTAGTTCAGGTTCTTTATTAAATACGGTTTTTATTTTTTCTTTAATTGTAACTTTAATTTTATAAGGGTTTGAAAACATACCTAAAAAACCTTTTTTAGCTTTTTCTAAAACCTCAACATCAACATTTTCAACAGTTGTTTGTAACTCTTCGACGGCTAGTTCTATAGCTTTTTCCAGTGTATCGGCAGTTTTAATAATACTTTTCATAAAACAATCACCCCTCTAAGTCTTTTTTATTCGTTAAACATTGTCTGACTTTTCATTTTCATCAATTGCATTTTCTGGATTGTCTGACTTTTCGTTTTCATCAATTGCATTTGTTGTTTCTTCTATTAGACTTACTTGAGAATCATCCTCATATTTTTGTCTGTCTAACTCTCTAGCTTTTTCAAGTCTTAATTTATAATACTCTTTTTCTGATATTTCTTTTTCATTATTGCTTTCGCTATCTTTAATAACAATTTTTTTTGTATTTTTCTTATCAAGTTTTTTCTGTTTTTCTTTCTCTTTCATAGACTCTTGAATATCGACTCTCATTTGCTTTGAATTATAAAGCTTACCTAAAATCAATGACTGTACAACACC
>JBOFNA010000006.1:0-9433 GCA_051658665.1 Oscillospiraceae bacterium | reverse complement strand
GTTTGTTTTATTTACCATTTTTTTATCTTTTGTATATAAAACACTGTCCATTGTTAAGTCATCTTCACCAAATGCGTTTAAATTTAAATTTAAAATTTCACTTGATTTTTTCTGTAGAAATTTAATTTCACCAATTGATTTATCTATATCGGTAAAAATTGTTTCAAATTTTTGTTTGTAATCTAAACTACAATTTTCAATGATTTGTTTAAATGTCATATTGTCGTATCCATGTTTTTTTTGAAGATACTCTCTGTTTTTTTCTAAATTTTTTATTTTCATAATCTCAGCTTGTTTTAAAGCAATATTCTTTTGTATCTGAATTAAATTATTGCTAATAAGACTATTTAATTTATGATTTTCGCTATCTACCATTTTTAAAAAAAAATCTTTATACTCCAATAAGAAATCATAAAAAAATTTATCACCCATGGTGCCACCTCTTATCTTAAGCGCTCAATAATAGCATTAGCTATCTCTGTAGAACTTACATTGTAATCATTGTTTTGTATTGACTCTTTTAATGATTGTATTTTTTGACCATCTGCAAAATTTTCAACGTCTTTAGCCATTTTATTAGACATTTTATCTACATTAGCTTTAAAGTTATACTTCAAACTAATTTCTATTTTATCTGTGTTGTTTTTTTGTAAGTTTGTAGTTTTATTACTAATTTTATTATCATTAGTTTTATTGTTACTATATATATTTAAAGCATTCTTAACATTATTTATTTTCATTTGATTAACCACCTTACGCTTTATTTTCATTGATAAAAACATTTTTAATCAGTAATGTTTTATCTCTGTTATCTTATATATCGGATAAAAAAACAAAAAATTTAATTGTTTTATTTATAAATTTTAATGTCTAGGGTTTTCTCTAACTTTTAGTATAGCTTTTATTATTACCCTATTGATTTCTATTATGTCAATTTTGTTTTCATAATCACCAACGCCCCTGTAGTTAGAAACGATATACTTAGATGGTAAATCATTTAATGACAATGCTAAAACATCTTTTTTACACCTATCACATTGGCAACAATTAAACTTTTTAAAAGCAACCCCAAGTCTTGAGTCTATAATTTCTTCCATTAAATTAAACATCAGTAATTCTCGTTGTTCAAAACTTTTCTTTGCAATTGTAGGACTTTTTGTATTTTCAACAATCTCAGGTTCATCAATGCTTTTTGTATCAAGAGAAGATGGCATGATTTTTTTATACATCAGTTCTTTACTTATCATAGCTTTATTAACTTTCGACATTTCCAACACTCCTTAACACTTCTTCTGACAAACTTACAAAACCCTTAACTGCCCTGTTTTTGGAAGAATACTCAATTATATCTACCTGCATAGATTGCGCCTCAACGATAACTGTACTGTTTGTAATTGTAGTTTCAAGTAAAGGTATCCCCGTATCTTTTGACAACATCTCACAAACACCTTTTATTTCTTTTTGCACCAAAGACCTTGAATTGAACTTGTTTAAAAACATACCTAAAAATTTAATAGATGGTTTAAATGTAGACTTTATATAAGAAACTGTTTGGTATATTTCAGATACACCCTGTAAACTAAATATATCTGGAGTTAAAGGTATCAAAACATAATCAGATGCAACAAATGCGTTAACAGTTAAAATACTTAAAGATGGAGGTGTATCAATAAAAATAAAATCATATCTATCCTTTACAGGCTCCAAAGCCCTATTAAGTAAAAACTCTCTGCCTTTTTGAGTAAATTCAACCTCTATGCTACTAAGTAAAATGTTAGAGGCTAAAACGTCTACGATACCATTTTTTTGTATTGCTTTATTAACTGGTAGGATACCTTTTAATACTTCATAAATCGTTACACAATCTTGATTATCGACACCAAGACTAAAACTTAAATTTCCTTGAGGGTCAAAATCAATAACTAAAACTCTGTATCCTTTATGTTTTAAACTTTGAGCAATATTAGTGGTTGTTGTCGTCTTACCTACACCACCCTTTTGGTTAGATATAGCTATTACAGTACACATAAACTTCAATCTTCCTTAAACTTTTTGTATTTTTATTTTTTTATATTTTCCAATTTTTTGTATTTTTATATTACCCGATTTTTTGTATTTAATAAATTTTTATATTTAATAAATCTTCTTATATAGGCTTTTATATTATTATACTTTGTATATTTAACTTACACAATAGTTTTATAAATTATTTATATTTTAAAATTCTATTCATAAAGATAAGTTTAACCTCGTTGACAATTTAATATATTTATCTTATAATGTATGTAATCCCTAAATTTCAAATTAAGCGAGGTGTAAAAAATGTTTGATAGTACAGGTTTTAAAGCTATGGAAGGCAAATTAAGTGGATTATGGATTAAACAACAAGTCCATCAAAACAATATAGCTAACTACGAAACACCAAATTTCAAAGCTAACGAAATATCTTTTAAGGAAACATTAAAAAAAGAGAAAGATTCAGATAAAAGTAAAACTATTTTTACAGCGAATATCTCAAAAAACAACAGTTTATCATCAAGAGTAGACGGAAATAATGTTGACATGGAAAAAGAAAGTCTAGAGCTTTACAAGTCTTTTGTTGAATATTCTTATATTACACAAAAAATATCTGGCAGTTTCAAAAACATGAGATATGTAATTAACCAATCAGGAAGGTAGTTTTTAATTATGTCATTTTTCAATTCTTTAAATATAGCTGGTTCTGCGTTAACAGCAACGAGGCTAAGAATGGATGTAATAACCCAAAATTTAGCAAACGCAACAACAACAATGACCGATGAGGGTACTCCTTATAAACGTAAGCAGGTTATATATCAAGATAACCCACTGGATTTCAAAGCATCTTTAAAAGAGGCAACCGTAAAAAGTGCTGGAGGCGGAGGCGTAAAAGTAACTGAAATAGTTGAAAGCAACGAACCTTTTAAGCCAATTTATAACCCTTCTCACCCACATGCAAACGAAGACGGTTATGTCTTTTTGCCAAATGTCAATACAGCTGAAGAACAAGTTGATTTGATGGCAGCAACGCGTGCATACGAAGCAAATATAACATCTTTAACTGTTGTTAAAGCTATGACAATGAGAGCTTTAGAAATAGGTAAGTAAAACTACGTATAAGAGGTATATTTTGGATATAACAGGTATAATAGGTGCAATGGACATTGAAATTACGTCTATTGTAAATAAACTTGAAAATAAAACTATAGAAAACATAAAAGGTCAAGATTTCTACAAAGGTACAATAAAAAACAAAAATGTTGTAGTAACATGTTGTGGTATAGGTAAGGTATGCGCGTCGATAACGACACAAATTTTAATTAGTGAGTTTAAAGTAAGTCGAGTTATAAACACAGGTATTGCCGGCAATATGAGTGACGACCTAAAAATAGGTGATGTTGTAATTTCTACAACAGTTAAATATCACGATTTTGACGATGATCTCTTGAAAATGTATTATCCCTTCAAAACACAATTTGATGCAGATTTAAACTTAATATCATTATGTGAAAATGCAATTTCAAACTTTAAAGAACGCAAAGTGAAATTTTCAAAAGGTTTAATTGTAACTGGCGACATTTTTTTAGAAGATTCTAATTTAAAGCAAAACATTAAAAACAAGTTTAACCCTTTGTGTATAGATATGGAGTCTTGCGCAATTGGACATTGTTGTAAAAAAAGCAATATACCGTTTGTAGCTATCCGAAGTATTTCAGATGACTCTGAAGATAACGCTGAAAAAATTTATGAAACTTTTAAACATAACGTAGCTGATTTATCTTCGTCTATTGTTTTAAGTCTAATGCAAAATATTTAACAAAAAAAAGATGGTTTAACCATCTTTTTTTTGTTAAATATTGCTTTTATATTAATATAATATTTCTATCTATTTAAAGCAATAATCTTTTAAATCAAACACAAAGTTTAATATAAATATAAACATTTGCATAGTAAAATTCTTTTATAATATTATCTTTTATAATAAAAGTTATCATCAGGTATTTTACCACCAATGTATTTATCATCAAAACCATACAATAAGTTTAAAAAGTTTTTAGTAGTAACTTTCATTTCTTCTCCATCCATATAATAAACTCCGCAATTAGGTATTGCATTTTTCACTATTTCATAGGTCAAAATTTCGCCATTATCTGTAAGTTTTACTAAATCTTCATACTCATTTGAACTAACATCAGAATTTATATAATCTATAGAACGTTTGTATTGATCTAAAAACAAATTTACATCTTCTTTATTCTGATTTAAAAAACTATTTCTAACAATAATACACCCCATAGCAAATTTTGTATTATCTGTCACAGATTCATTCCATTCATCATTAAAGCTAAACGCAAGTTTTACATTTTCGTTTTCACTCAAAACTTTAGTCGCAAAAGGAAATGGCAATATTACATTAGTTCCTTCTCCATCTAAAAGTATATCTTCTAACTCTTGGTGTGTATCCTTATATTTAACAAAAACATCTTCACCAACCTTAAGACCATTTTTCCCAAGTAAATAGTCAGTTACATATTCATTTGTTTCACCTAATCCGTAAGAATAAATAGTTTTACCTTTTAAATTTTTTATATTTTTTATATTTTTATCTGTGGAAAGTAGACCCAATGCACCCAATGTATTAATAGCTAAAATAGAAACATCACCATCAGTTTTATTATAAATTATAGATGCTAAATTCAAAGGTACAGTTACCATATCATATTCACTCGATATGATTTTATCAGCTAATTGATATGCATCATTTTCATAAGTAACGCTGTATCCACCTTTAGTAATATCATTTTTTTCATCATCTTCTAATTTAACTAACCCAAGCCCAAAAACTCCATCTAAAGCACCAATATTTATTTTAGAACTTTCTTTAGGCGAACTTTCATCTGTTGTATTAAATGTAAATATAGTCGATATCACAACTACGATAGCAAATAATACAGGTAAAAACTTATTTGTTTTCATTTAACTTTCCTCCTAAAATATCTTTAAATAATACAATTATACTAAATTTTTTATTCCTGTAATCTTAAATAACTCATAATTTTCAGAAGTAATATCTTCACCTATTATAAAATCAACTTGATATTTAATTTTATAACTTAATTGCTCATTTCCTTTTTGCACTATATAATCAAAAGATACATTTAAAAAATAACAGTTATCAACATAATTTACTAAATTTTCAAAAATAATATTATTCGTCTCTATAAATAAACCTACATAATCTTTTCCTCTATAGTCTTGTAGATCTTTATAAAGACTACCTTCATCGTCTAAAAAAGGCTTTAATTTATTTAAATTTATTTCACCCATTAAAAACTTAATATACATTAAACTAACCTGATATCCAATGTTTTCTACTTGCTCTTTTTTATCACCAGATATTAAATTGCTAGCTATAAAAATATTTTCATTATCATAAAAATAAGTATCTAAAGTGCTCCTATCTTTATTTTGCACAGTTACATTTGGCACACCAATAACATCAGATACCTTAAAAATAGATAAATTATCAATTAATGCTTCATTATTACTACCAAAGTCTAATTTATCTTTAAAAATATTTTCATCACCAATATTATGACCATTTAAATGTAGTGTTGCATCTTTTGGTAAAATAAAAAAATAATCTTTATTGTATAAATCTTCTGGTTGCTTTAATTTGTAATGATTAAACAATGCAAAGTTTTTTTTACCTTCATTCAAAACTGTTAAACTATCTTTATATTCGCTATTTATATAAATATCAAAATTAGCTTTTTGATTATCGGCGTAAGTTTTATAATAATCAAATTCAGATATATTTCCATATTTACCATCAACATACTGCGAAAATCCATCAATACTATTAATACCAATATCTTCTGATCCTGTAGCCATCTTTAAAGCTTGAAAATAGTCTTTATCTTTAATATGAATTAAATATTCATTTATTACATTGCTATATGTTGCATCTTCATAAGCAATTAAAAATTGCCATAATAATAAAAAAAATAAACAAATTATTACAGTAAAAACACATATAAAGTAAATTAATAATTTGGCAAACCTTGATATATTATTTATTTTACTTTTTAAAAATTTCATAAACACACCTATCCAATAATAAAGGCCCAAGGTACAGTTTCATTTTTCTTTTTAACCATTGGATTATTAATAACCTTATTTTCATATATCATAATATCATTTTCATTTGTATCTAATTTAACAGCATTTTTAATATTCAGTTCTTTTAATAATTTATAGATATCATCAATATTTGCCGATACACCATAAGGTGTGTGACTATCTATTACGATTAAAACTAAGTTCATATATTCATCTTGTCCAATTATTGACCAAGGTCCTCTAAAATTTTTATCTATATTAGTATTTTCTCCACTACCTTCTATTAATATTGGTTTAGTAGAACTTAAAGCATTTTTAAAATTTTGTTGCTCTAATTCGTCTTTTGTCATATATCCAAGTATCAATTTATTGTTTTGATCAAAAGCTGTAATAAAAAAAACCTTGTCTTTATTTAAATTTTTATCATAATAGACTTTACCATTTTTAACAAATAATCCAATTGGTTGATTTGCATTTCTATTTTTAAATGACCCTGCCGAAATTGCAGCCTTTGCATTATTGTTTTTATAATAGTAATCAACTGTTTTACCTGAATTAAAACTTTCTATATTATTAGATGACACAAGTTTAATCCTACTTAAATCTTTTAAAGTTAAAGTATGTGCTATAAAATTATCTTTTGTAATCTTATTATACTCTAAAGTTTCATTTTTACCAACATTTTCATTTGTATTATTTTTATCATTAAAGTTAATTGTTTCATTTTTCAAAATATTATATACATTTTCTTTAGTAAAAAAAACATCAACAATTATACTTAATTTATCATCATCTGCAAGTTTATTAATTAAAAAAACTTTTGCGTTATGTGATGGTCCATAAAAAACAATAGCTATAGACCCAAAGATTATAATAAAACAAAAAATAAAAGTAACTAGGATAAAGATAAAGCCTTTTTTTAATAACTTTATAAACTGATTATCATTTTTTGATTTTAATTTTATACTCATTACTCACCAATCTTTTAAATATTTTATTACTAACATTATTTTAATTTAATATATTTAGTAATATCTTAAATTTTAGTGCTTAGCTATTATATATAATAACTATCCTAAATGTCAATATTGTTGACTTATTATTGTTTTTTTGTTATAATAATAAAATATAGAAAAATATAACAATAAAGTTGAGGTTTATAAATATGGCTATAAAAATAGTTACAGATTCAACATCTGATATTACATTAGAAGAGTCAAAAAAAATAGGTATAGACGTAATGCCTTTAAATATCTATTTTGGAAATGACCATTACTTAGACGGTGTAAATATTGATTCTAATACATTCTTCGAAAAATTAAAACACGCTAAAGAATCACCTAAAACAAGTCAAGTAAATGCAGATGTTTTTGAAAAAAATTTTGAAAAACACTTGTCCAACGGCGACCAAGTCATAGGTATCTTTATATCATCAGATTTAAGTGGTACACTTCAATCTTCAAAAATTGCCAAGGATTTATTAGAAAATGACAATATAACTGTAATCGATTCTAGAACTACATCTTTAGGTTTAAAAGCACTAGTTTATAGAGCTGTAGAACTTAGAGAAAAGGGTAAAAGCTACGATGAAATTATTAAAAGTATTGAAGACTTTAAAAACCAAGTTATTCTATACGCTGTTGTTGAAGACTTAACATATCTTAAAAGAGGTGGTAGACTTTCATCTCCTGCTGCTGCAATCGGCGGTATTTTAGGGGTTAAGCCAATTTTAACATCTGAAGGCGGACTTATAACGGTTAAAGAAAAAGTTAGAGGTAATAATGCCGCATATAAAAAGCTAGTTGATCTAGTAATACATAGTAATGTTTTTAATTACAGCTACGTTATTTTAGGTCATGGTAATAATAAAGAAAAATATGAAGAAGTAAAACAAATATTAAATCAAAAATGTCCCGAGTTGAATATTATCGAAAGTAACATTGGTCCAACAGTAGGTTTATACGCTGGTCCTTTATGCGTAGGTTTAGCTTTTATTAAAGATTAGTTTTACCCCTTATTTTATATACTCATATTTATGTTTTGCATTTTTTAAGTTAATATCAAATAAAAAACTATTGTACAAATTTGTACAATAGTTTTTTATTTGATATTATATCTAAATTTATGCCATATCTTTTATTAATTCAACCTCAAAATCTTTTACTGATAAAGGTTTGTGAAAATAATACCCCTGAATATAATCTGGTAATATACCCTGTAAAATTTTAAATTCTTCAAGTACCTCTACGCCTTCAACACATATTTTTTTATTAATACTATGTGTTAAATCTGTTATAAATTTTATAAATCTAAAGTCAAAATCACTATGAGTAATTTTACTTACAAAACATTTATCAATCTTAACTATATCAACTGGTAACTCTTTAAGATAATTTAAAGCAGAATATCCAGTACCAAAGTCATCTATAGCAATCTTAATACCTTTTTTCCTTAAATGTTCAAAATTTTCATTAACAAGGTTAAGGTCTGGTATCCAGCAATTTTCAGTTAATTCAAAAATAACTGTATTCGGATCTATATTATACTCTTCTACCTTGTCTAAAATATACTTATTTAAATTTTCATCTTTTAATTGAACAAATGACATATTAATACTCATACAAAGCTTAGGGTTAATTTTATTCCACTCTCTTAACTGTATTAAAGCTTTATCTATAATCCATCTACCTACATGTAATATTAATAAAGTATCTTCAAGTATAGATATAAATTCAAGTGGCATCATTTTACCAAATTGGTCATCTTCAAAACGAATTAAAGCTTCTGCGCCAACTATACTTTGTTTTTCTACATCTACCTGTGGTTGATACATTAATGAAAACCCTGAAAAATTGTTTTCAATGCTTTTCACTAAAACTTCTTTGATATCTATATCTCTCATTCTTTCTTCATAAATTTCATGAGAAAAAACAACCATTCTATCTCTGCCGTTTAATTTAGCGATATACAAAGCATTTTCAGCATAATTTTCCAATAACTCACAATCATTTGTATCTTTAGGAAATTGAGCAATACCGCAAGATAAAGTGTAAAATAAGTTTTTATTCAGTAGTTTAGTTACAACCCTTAAAGATGACCTAATACTTTCATAAAGCTTTATAGCTTGATCTTCTGTACTATTAATACCAACAATACCAAACCTATCCCCATCTAACCTAAACACAAAATAATCTTTATGTGTTATATCTAAAATAATTTTGGATATTTCTCTTAATACAATATCACCAAATTTTTCACCATATTTTTCGTTAATGCCTTTAAAATGATCTAT
>JBOFNA010000005.1:0-12711 GCA_051658665.1 Oscillospiraceae bacterium | reverse complement strand
ATTTAATTTAATTACGCAAATACCTCCGCCTCCAATTCCAGACGCATGTGGTTCACATACAGAAAGCGAAAAACCTACAGCTACTGCTGCATCGAAGATATTTCCACCATTTTTTAAGATTTTTATACCTATTTCTGTTGCTTCTTTTTTAGCAGACGAAACAGAAAACTTGTAATTATTCATTATAAACCCTCATTACATAAATATTATATTATAAATATCTATGTAATGAGGGTTTATAATATTTATTAAAATTTAATTATAAAAAACAAAGTGATAAAATATTACCACTTTGTTTTAATTTTTTTATGATTTTAATTAAATTAATGAAAAAGATACAATAACACTAGCAAAAACAATTGATACCATAGATAATAGTTTAATTAATATATTAATAGAAGGTCCTGCGGTATCTTTAAAAGGGTCACCTACTGTATCTCCAACAACAGATGCTTTATGTGAACTTGATCCTTTTCCGCCATGTTTACCTGTTTCAATATACTTTTTAGCATTATCCCAAGCTCCTCCAGAGTTTGACATCATTATAGCTAAAATAGAACCGCTAATTGTTGTACCTGATAACATACCCGCCACACCATTTACACCTAATAATAGACCTATAACAATAGGTGCCACAACTGCTAGTATAGACGGTAGCATCATTTCTTTTTGTGCTGATTTTGTACATAAATCTATGCACCTTGCATAATCCGGCTTATTTTCACCCGTCATTATGCCTTTAATTTCTTTAAATTGACGTCTCACTTCCATTACAATGCTCTGTGCTGCTCTACCCACCGACTCCATTGTCATTGCTGCAAAAATAAATGGTAAAATAGATCCTATAAATAAACCTATTAATACTGGTGGATTTGTAATCTCTAAATTAAAAGCAAAGTTAGGGTCTATTATTTTAATTTGGTTAATATAAGCTGATACTAACGCCAGCGCAGTTAATGCTGCTGACCCAATTGCAAACCCTTTGCCAGTTGCCGCTGTTGTATTTCCAAGGGAGTCTAAAGAGTCTGTCCTTTCCCTTACAATGTTATCTAACTCTGCCATTTGTGCAATTCCACCAGCATTATCTGCTACAGGTCCATATGCATCTGTGGCCAATGTAATACCTAATGTAGACAACATACCCACAGCCGACAAGGATACCCCAAATAATCCTAGTTCAAAAGTAGTACCACCACCTGAAATATAAAAGCTAGCTAATACAGTTCCACTAATTATAATAATTGGTATTGCTGTAGATCTCATTCCTAATGCTATACCGCTAATAATTATAGTTGCTGACCCTGTTTCACTTGATTTTGCTAACTCTTGCGTAGGTTTATATGTGTCTGATGTATAGTACTCTGTAAAATATCCAATTAAAATACCTGCTAATAACCCTGATAATATGGCCATGTATAGCCCTATTTGCTCAATGCCTAAAATAAAGTAAATTAAGAAAAAAGCAAAAACAGCAACCAATAAACTACTTATATAAGTCCCACGTCTTAAAGACATTAGTAAATCTTTTTGAGTTGCACCCTCTTTTGTTTTTACAAAAAATGTACCTATAACAGATGCTAAAATACCAACCACAGATAAAAGTGCAGGTATTGCTATACCTATTAAACCAAACCCAGCTGATACTGCCAGTGCACAAGCTGATAACCTAGCACCTGCATATGACTCATAAAGGTCGGCACCCATTCCAGCAACATCTCCTACATTATCACCTACATTATCAGCGATAACAGCTGGGTTTCTTGGGTCATCTTCTGGAATGCCAGCCTCAATTTTACCAACTAAGTCTGCCCCTACATCTGCTGCTTTTGTGAAAATCCCACCACCTACTCTAGCAAAAAGTGCCATAAAAGATGCGCCCATTCCAAATGTTAACATAGCTGATGCTATTTGTTGAGGTTCATTATCGTAAAATATTTTTAAAATATAATACCAAATTGACATATCTAGCAAGCCAAGTCCCACAACAGTAAACCCCATTACAGACCCTGCTGAAAAAGCTACCTTTAAACCTCCGTTTAAACTTGTCCTTGCAGCATTAGTTGTCCTAACATTTGCAAAAGTGGCAACTTTCATTCCAATGTATCCAGAAAGTGCTGAGAAAAAACCACCTGTCACAAATGCAAAAGGAACAAAAATATTAACATATCCTAAAAAAGATAAAATTGCTAAAATTATTACAATAATAACAAAAAATTTAACAACCCCTGCATACTGTCGTCTTAAATATGCATTTGCTCCATCTCGTATATATTTAGATATTTCTTTCATTCTATCTGTACCCTCATCTTCTTTTAGTACATTTTTGAAACAAATAAAACTAAATAATAATGCAACCAATGCTCCTACTGGTGTAAACACCATTAAATCAAAATTCATTTTAACCCCCATATAAATTATATATTACTCACATTTTAATTTAAATATAATATATTGTCAATATTATTTTAAATTAATAATAGTAACGCCATCTTCACCTTCACCAAAAACACCTACTCTAAAGCTATCAATAGATTTATGTTTTTTTAGATGATTGTGTATACCTTTTCTCAAAGCTCCTGTACCTTTACCATGTACAATTGTAATAAATTCGATATTAGATAAAACATTATTATCAATAAATAAATCTATATCCATCAATGCTTCTTCTACAGTTAAACCTCTTACATCTATTGACATTTTTTTTGCCATATCTTTTTTTACCAACTGTTTTGTTACTGATCCACTTTTAATTGTTATATTTTTTTGGTTTACCTTTGAAATATTATCTATATGAGTTTTTGTCTTGAAAATACCTAACGATACTTCTATCATATTGTTTTTATCTAAACATTTTGTTACAGTAGCATTTTTTTCTATATCTAAAAGATAAACGGTATCTCCCACTTTAATAATTGAATCGCTTTTATCATTTTTTTGTACTTTGTTTGGTTTTTTTATTTTACCACTTAAATCATCAATTTGTTTATACGTTTCTTGTTTTAATTTATTTAAATTTTCATAATTTTTGTTTTTATTAAATTGTTTTTTATTATTTTCAATTTCTTCGAAAATCTTATTTGTTTCTATAATTAAATTATCCAACAAATAAGATGCTTTGTCTCTATTGATTTGCCTTTGATTATTAAAATCCGACTCTAAACTCATTCTAATTTCTTCTTGCCTTATATTCTCTTTTTGTAGGTCTTCTTGCATTTTAGATATTTCTAATTTTTGGTTTTCTATTTCTAATTTGCTTTTTTCTAAATTTTTAATAGTAATTTCTAGTTTGCCTTTTTCTTTATCTAAAATGCTTTTACTGTATTCTAATATTTCGTTTTTCAAACCTAGTTTTTTTGAAATACTAAAAGCATTTGAACTACCTGGTACTCCTATGAAAAATCTGTAAGTTGGCATTAATGTTTCAACATCAAAATGACAACTGGCATTTTCAACATTATCTGTATTAGTTGCATAAGTTTTAACTTCACTATAATGTGTGCTGGCAATAATTACAGCCTTTTTGTTTTTTATATAGTCTATAATACCAATTGCTAAACTTGCCCCTTCAACTGGGTCAGTCCCTGACCCTAACTCATCTAATAAAACTAAATTATTTTCGTTTTCATCTATATCTTTTGTTATAGATATTATATTTGTCATATGAGACGAAAAAGTAGATAAATTTTGTTCAATACTTTGTTCATCTCCAATATCACTGTAAATATTATCAAAAAAAGATAACTCTGTACTTTCATCTGCATTAACAAAAAAACCACTTAATCCCATTAATGTAAAAAGTCCAACTATTTTAAGAGCAACAGTTTTACCTCCAGTGTTTGGACCTGTTATAATTAATGCATCAAACTCATGTCCCACATAAATATTTATTGGCACAACTTTAGCTTTATCTATAAGTGGATGCTTGCCATTTACTATATTTATTTTTTTATTTTTATTGATTTTAGGTCTATTTGAGTTCTCTTCTATTGCCATTTTTGCTTTAGCCAAAATAATATCTATATCTAAAAAACTGTTATATGTATAAATAATCTCTTTATAATTCTCAGATATTATTTTAGATATGCCTTTTAAAATATTGTAAATTTCTTTTTTTTCTTCGCCTAACAATTCTTTTATATAATTATTAGTTTCGACCGCTTCAAGTGGCTCTATAAAAAATGTGCTCCCACTTGAAGAAGTGTGATGTATTAAACCTTTTATGTTATTTTTATACTCAGCTTTAACTGGAACAACAAACCTATTTTCTCTAACTGTAACAACATTATCCATTAAATATTTTTGTGTGTTTTTATTTTTAGCAATTTCATCTACAATTTGTCTAACTCTGTTTGTATTAAATCGTATACTCTCCCTTATATCATAAAGTTTTGATGTAGCATTATCAGCAATTGTATTTTCGTCTACAAATGTTTTCTTTATAATATCTTGCAACGTTTTAAGTTCTACCATCATCTTAATTGTGTACTTTAATTCTGTATCATCGTTAAAATTATCACATTGACACCAATCTTTAAAAATAGTTACGCCACATAATAATTTAGATATCTTAAAAATTTCTTCAATTTCTAAAACTGCATCTTTACTACATTTATTTAACGTTTCTTTTATATTTTCAATTTTTTCAATATTAAAATTACCATATTTCAATAAAAGCTTAAACATGAAATCTGTATTATCCAAATTTTTAGTAACATCGTCATAGTTTTTAAAAGGTTTTATTTCAAAAACATTATCTATGTTTTCATTAAAAATAAGTTTTTTTGATAACTTTTTTAATATTTTATCAAACTCTAATTTTTTTATTGATCTATCAATAAAATTCATCATTCACCACTTCACTAAATTTATATTAATTAATTATTGTCTTTAAAAAAGACAATGTTTTAAATGTTTTATCATTATAATAAAGTAAAAAACTTTCACTAAAATGAGTTAGTCTATTTGCTATATCTTCATTAACAGTAAACCCATAAAGTTTATTAAAATCAGATACTATTACATGTATTATAGCCTTTAACATAGTTATATCTAACCTTATATATCTAAGTTTATCAAACGATTTATTCATACAATTATCACATTGCAAATTACCGTTTTCTATATCAAAGTTAAAAAAATCTTCATCAGTTGTTTTACAAATACTACACCCTGAAAAGTTTGGCGTATAACCAATAAAGCACATAAGTTTTAACTCATAAATAAATTTAAGTTGCTTTAAATTTATTTTTTTAGTTTCCAATATGTATAAACTATTTAATATTAAGCGTAAAAACCTATCGTCACTTTCATTTTTAGGAGATAAAAAATCAGCTATTTCACAAAAGTACATTGATAAACTCAATACCTCGATATCTTCTTTTAATTTATAAAAAACTTTTATTGTATCTGCTTTGTTTGCAATATACATATCTTTTTTTTTATATAAAGAAAACTCACTGTAAGTTAACAGACTGGTTGAAGTAACCAGTCTGTTTTTTATGTTTTTAGCATTCTTAGCAACACAAGAAATAACACCTAAAGTATCTGTTAAAATGTGTAGCATTTTATCGCTATCACCTATAGCTATCTCTTTTATAACTATCCCTTTTGTATTCGTATTCATCTTCTGTCCTTTTTTGACAATCTTTTTTTAAGTTTACATAGCTTAAGTAGTCATTGACATGGCCAGTTTTTAAAAAAAATTCATACATCTTTATATCATCCACTTTGTTACCTCACTTTTATAAAAATTAACCTATAACTATTATATATTATTAAGGCACTTTTATAAGTGGTAAACCATAGTAATTAAATTTATGAATTTAGACCAAAATTTTTAATAAAACTTTCTTTATTACGCCAATCTTCTTTTACTTTTACCCAGCACTTTAAATTTATTTTACTGTTTAAAAAATTTTCAGCATCTATCCTTGATTGAGTAGCTATCTTTTTTAACATTAATCCGTTTTTACCTATAACCATACCTTTATGAGATTTTTTATCACAATATATTATACAATCTATATCCATAATATCTGAGTTTTCTCTTTTTCGCATCTTCTCCACCTCAATGGCAATGCCATGTGGTATTTCATCAAACATATTAATTAATAGCTTTTCTCTTATTAACTCAGCAACAATAACCTTTTCAGGCTGATCTGTCAATTCGTCTGATGGGAAAAAATGAGGACTTTCTATAGATTTTCTTTTTATTAAGTTAAGTAAATCTGTTAAACCATCTTTATTTTTCACTGATATAGATATAACATCTGCAAAATCTAAAAGTTTTTTATATTTATCAGTAAATTCCGAAACTTCTACATTATTTTTACTCATATCTATCTTATTTACAACTAAAATAACATTGTTTTTATTTTTTTTAAAACTATCAATTAAATTAATTTCTGCCTCACTAATGTTTGACCCAAACTCTACAACAAAAAGGTTTAAATCAACATCTAGTACAGACTCTTTTATTTTATTAACCATATGGTTACTTAATTTGCTTTTAGGTTTATGAATACCAGGAGTGTCAAAAAAAACAATTTGAATTTCTTCTTCTGTTAAAATTCCTGTTATTTTAGTTCGCGTAGTTTGTGGTTTTTTTGTTACAATTGCAATCTTTTCTCCCATAAATTCGTTAAGTAAAGATGACTTACCTACATTAGGCTTGCCAACAATTGATACAAATATAGCTCTTGTATTTACCATGTTACTCCTTAATGCTTTCATAAACAAAAACAAAATATATTGCCAATGCAATATATATTAAAATAGAAATGCTTTTTATTATTGATGTCGTTATATCTTTTATAATGTGAGTAAGTATATCATAATTTAAAAAAAAATTAAATCCTATAAATACAACACCAAAAATAACAACTAAAACTGCACCCGCTGCCATATCTTTTATATGTTTTATATCTATATCATAATTTGAGTTTACCTTGTTCATAATTTTTTCGATAACAGTATTGAAGATTTCAAAGCCCAATACAAATACAAAACAAAGAGCAATTATAGATGATTGCTCTTTAGTAAATTGATAATATGGCATAATAAATAAAATTAAACCCAATACAAAAATGTGAAATCTAAAGTTTTTTTCACTTTTAAAACAAAATACTAAACCCTCAAATGCATATTTAAAACTTTTGTAAAAATTTTTTAAAGAATTCATTATTTTGACCAACGCCTAGAAAGCCCCAATTTGCTCATTACCGCCTCTTCTTTTTCTCTCATGATTCTAGCCTCTTTTCCGCCTTTTTCATGGTCATACCCAAGTAAATGTAAGACTGAATGTACAATTAAATAACAAATTTCTCTGTCAAGTGAATGATTATACTCTAAAGATTGTTTTTCTGCTGTTTCTATGGATAAAATAACATCACCTAACATCTTATAACCGTTTTCAGGATTTATATCGTAGTTTATATTATCTAAAGATAACGGAAATGATAATACATCAGTCACCTTGTCTTTATTTCTATGCTCTTTATTTAACTCTCTTATATAATCATCTTCAATAAAAGTAACATTTATTTCATAATTACCTTCAACATTTTCTTCAATTAATGTAGCATTACAACATCTTCTAATTAAAATACTTGTCCCTTTTGGTATCCTGATTTTTGATTGATTGTTTTTTATATAAACCTTTGCTGTACTTTTCATCATTATTAAACTTTGTATACTCCTCTTCATTTTTTTCATACGCTTTTATTATTTCTCTAACTAAACGATGTCTCACAACATCTTTCTCATTAAAATAATGTATTGATATATCTTCTATGTTTTTTAATACATTTAAACTATTAACTAGTCCCGATTTGCTCTTATCTAGTAAATCTATCTGTGTTATATATCAAGTTATTAAAACTTTTGAATATTTCCTAACCTTGTTAAAAACATTTTCATTTGTTCTATAGTTGTGTTTTGTGCTTCGTCTGAAATCACAAAACTATTATCCAATGTCCTACCACGTATATAAGCTAATATCGCAACTTCAATAATGTTTTTTAAAAATAATTTCTCATAAGTTTCAGGTCCAATAAAATCAAATAATGCGTCATATATAGGTCTTAAATAAGGGTCAACTTTAGTTTGTAGGTCTCAAAGAAAAACCCTAATTTTCCCCCTGCCTCAACAGCTGGCCTTGTTAAAACAATTTTATCAACAAGACCTTTTTTATAAGCTTTAGTCGCCATAGTAACTGATAAATATGTTTTACCTGTACCTGCAGGACCAATGCCAAAAGTTACTGTGTTTTTATCAATAGATTTAACATAATTATTTTGCCCCACAGTTTTAGAGTTTATAGGTTTTGCTTTTACTGAAATAATAATTACATCTTTATCGTACTTATCTATACAATCAGAAGAATCGCTTAAAACTAAATCTATTATATAATGTATTTTTTGTGTATCAATTTCTTCTTTGTTTTTCATCTTATTAAAAAGACTATATATAACTTTTTCAGCTTTTTCTACATTGCTAACATCGCCCTTTATTAAAAGTCCGCTACCTCTATCTAAAATTGCAACATTTAACTTTTCGTTAAATTAGATCTATGTTCTGGTCAAAATTACCAAAAAGCTGTTTTAATAAATCTACATTTAATTCGTCAATTATTATTTAAGCCCTATCATAAACCTTTCAAATGTTTTAGTAAAATTATAACATATTTATTTAATTTTATCAACCTTTTACTAGCTTATAGGCTGAAATTCAGCAATGTTTTTTTCAATTGTAAAAATAATATCATATTTTATATACTCATCTGTTATTTCCTCAGTAATTTGTTTATCTATAACCTTTATATCGTCCCCTAAACTTCCCTCAAAAACCAATGTCTTTTCATCTAATTCTTTTAATATTTCTTCATCTGTAAACTCTTTTTTACTATATGTATTTTTAGTGATCTTTTGTATATATTGCTTGATTGGCAATTTAAAACCTAAAAGTTCAACATTTGTTGAGTTTATTTCAACAATATCATCTAATCCAATATTTTTTTCTTTAATTATAGGCACCTTAAACCCTAAAAATTCAAATATATTATTTTTTATAACATTACTTTCTATTATTATATCTCTATTTTTTTCAAAAGAAAAAATTTGTCTTGATTCAACTAACCCATAAACCTTACCTCTTGCTTTTTGTAAAACAATCATACCTTGCTCAGACTCACCGTACCCACTTACTAGAACATCACCTTTTAAAACAACATCACCTTTTAAAACATTTGTAATTCCACCATATACTACTGTCCTATTAATTATCGCATCTTCTGTCGCTATTAAATGTCCATCTCCTTCGTTATTTTCTATATCTGGAGGAATTACTCTTTCTTTAATATCTACTATCGCATTTAAACCTTTTATATTTATAGCTATCCAAGATAAATCTTCAATTTTAAGCAATATTTTTTGCTCTACTTCATCTATATCAAGTTTTTTCTGTATAGACCCTACCTTAAAGCCTTCTTCCTCTAATGCATTTAAAACAACATCTTTGTCTAGTCTATTATTACCAACTATATCTACTGTTAAAACAACTCTTGATGATAAAAAAAACAAAATAACTATTACAAAAAAACCAAGCATAAGCCCACGCCTATTTTTATATCCTCTCATTGCAAAAAATAAACCATTTTTCTCTTTTACATTTACTTTAACTTTAGTTTTTTTAACCATTGTTCTAATTTCTCTATAATCTCTAGCTAACATATATCCATATACGCTATCATCTTTTTTATAAATATCCCAAAAACATATTTTGTTTTGACTTAGTATATTTAAAAACCTTTCAGTAAACCTACCGTCTACTTTTATTTTTACGTAACCCAATAAATATCTATATAATTTTATAAAAAACATTATTCATCACCTAATTTAAAAATTCTATTGTTGTTATTACGCCTTGTAAAATTATGTTATCGCCACTCATAGATTTAACACTTAAATTATCTCCCATAAATTTAACGCTCATTTTTCCTAAGTTTAATCTTATAGTATTCTCATCATACTCTAAGATTCCTTTACACCCTTCTATTATCGCTTCTTTGTTATTTAAAAGTTCTATTTGACTCCCTTGAATGTCAATTAATTCAGGTATTAAAATATCTTTTAATTTTTTTTTGATTTTTTCATCTTTTATTTTATCGTTTTTACTCATTTTTATATCACCTCAATTAATATATATTTATAAAAAAATAATTTTAATACTTTAATTTAGGAGAAAATATGTCAATTTTAAAAAAATCCAAAAATATCTCTTTCGCTTTACTCTCAATATCTTTAATGTTTTTACTTATTTATAAGTCCGAGGTCTTTTTTAATGGTATGAAAAAAGGGCTAGATATTTCAATAAACACCTTAATTCCCTCGCTTTTTCCTTTTATTGTTTTATCAACATTTTTAATCGTGAGTAATATTTACCTTTCTTTAGGTAGTCTTTTAAAACCTATAACTGTAAATTTATTAAAACTACCTAAAAATTTGGGTGGTTTGATATTTTTAAGTTTTATAGGTGGTTTTCCTGTTGGTGCAAAAAACATTTCAATAGTACATAATAATAATAAAATAGATAAAACAACAGCTGAAATTCTTTTGTCTTTTTGTGTAAATGCAGGTCCTGCTTTTATAATAACTGGTATCGGCTCCAAAATGTTAAATAATCAAACTTTAGGACTTTATCTTTTTATATCTCAAAGTTTGGCATCTTTAATTGTTGGTTTTATATTTGTTAGATTGTTTAACAAACATAAAAAGATTGTAATTTATAAACCTTTTGATAATGATGAAATTAAAAATATACCAAATTCATTTTGTGAAAGTGTTGATATTTCACTTAAAGCGATGGCATCGATATGTTCTTTTGTTGTTGCTTTTTGTTGTATTCTAGAGTTTGTTAAAACCTTAAATTTACGATCTGATTTTATAAAAGCATTGATTTTCGGATTTTTAGAGGTGACTTACAGTTCTAAGTTTTTAGCCCAAAACAATTTTAGTTTTTCATTGTTTTTAATTTGTTTTTCACTTAGTTTTTGTGGAATATCTGTCATTTATCAAATAAAATCTATTTTATATGAAAATGAAATTTCTCTAAAATATTTTTATATGAGTCGTATACCTCATTTTTTAATTAGTCTGTTTATATTTAACTTATTTATGACTTTAAGTCCTACTAGTGCAAATGTTTTTTCACCGTCTGATACAATTACAACAACATTAAGTACTACTAATTTTTATACAATAATTTCTTTATTGTTTTGTATGCTATCTGTTTTTTATACAATACAAGATAAAATAATAAAAATAAAAAGTAAAAGGCTCTAAATACCTTTTACTTTTTTTGATTTGTTTTTTATATAATTAATATCAATGCCTACAAAATTTAATAAACTGAAATTAACAATTTTTCTTATTAATTTATCTTCATACTTTTTTTCTAATTCTTTAAAATCATAATAAGTATTTATTATAGTTGGTTTATCATTATCAATTCTAGTAGATATAATATTATAAAGTGTTGTTTTAGATAATTGATTAATATTTTCAGACCCTAGGTCATCTAAAACTAATAAATCGCAGATTTCACAACATTTCAATAAGTCATCATTTTTGTCATTTTTAAACTTTTGTTTTTCAATTTCATTGAACAGACTATAAGCTTTATCATATATTACACTATATCCAGCATTTAAGACTTTTTCAATAATAGATGTTGTTAAGTGTGTTTTTCCTAAACCACTACCACCTGACATAAATAAGGACCCTGACATTATACTGAAATCTTTAGCGTAATTTACACAAAAATTAAAGTTTTTGGTCATAATATTTCTTTGAACTTTATCTAAACCATCAAAAAAACTAAGGTCAAAGCTATCAAAAGATTTAAGTTTCATAGATGAATTGCCGTTTATTTGACTAAAATATATATTTGATAAAATAGTCTTAAAACAGCTGCATTTTACATTCTCAACATAACCAGTGTCATTACATAAATTACAAAAATGTCTTTCTTCTAAATAATTATCTGGTAATTTTAATTGTACCAAAACATCTTTTATTGAGGCATTTAAAAGTTCTGTTTTTTCTTTTAACTTTAAAATATTTGTTTTAGATTTTTCTTTCGATAAAAAACATTTATATATCTCAACACCTGTTTTATTAAGATCTTTTCTATACTCTAACAATTTTTTATTAACCCTGTATAAATCTTCGTATTTTTCATTAACTTCTGCTTCACTTTTATTTTTTCTTTCTTTTAAGACTTGCTCAGCTTTTGTATAAATATCGTTACTATACTTCATTAAAGTCATCCTCTTCATATATGTGATTAACCATTTGCATGTAATCATCATTTTTAACTTTACTTAAATTACTGTTTTTTTCATAACTTAGTACTTGATGTAAGTTTAAATAACCCTTCTCACACCATGAAATAATAATTTTATTCATATAAGAAAAAGATAATTTCCCTGTATTTTGCACACATCTATCAAATGCCTCGCTTAAAAGCTCATCTTGTATATTCAAATTGCAAACCCAATTTACAGCAAACTCTCTTTCTTTTGTTGTTAATGCTCGTCCTTTTATTCCGAAAATATTTTTAATTTTATATTCACATTCGTTTTGATTTTCAAGCATCATTATGTAATCTTCAGCCTTTGATAATGTATCTATTTCTTTTTCTGCCCAGTCTATT
>JBOFNA010000004.1:0-4133 GCA_051658665.1 Oscillospiraceae bacterium | reverse complement strand
TTAAATATATCATATATACCTGTTATAAATCCGGATATAATAACTGGTATATCTTTTATGATATTATTTGTATCACTTAGTCAATATAGTAGTGTTTTTAAGTTAGGGTTTTACACTATACTTATAGCCCATATAACATTTAATACGCCTTATGTTATTTTAAGTGTTTTGCCAAAATTAAGACAACTGGATAAACATCAGTATGAAGCGGCACTTGATCTAGGTTGCACGGATAGGCAGGCTTTTTACAAAGTAGTTTTACCTCAAATAATGCCCGGTATAGTTACAGGGTTTTTAATGAGTATAGCATTTTCAATAGATGATTTTGTAATAAGTTACTTTACAAGTGGGCCATCGGCACAAACCTTGCCAGTTACAATCAACTCAATGATTAGAAGAGTTGTAACACCAGAAATTTATGCTTTATCTACAATTATGTTTTTAGTAATATTAACCTTATTACTGATATATAATGTTATAGATAATAAAAAATACAAAAAAAGGGGATAGAAAAATTGAAAAGAAAAGTTTTTATTAATTTATTTTTAGTAATGATATTATGTGTAAATATTTTATCAACAAGCGTATTACAAACAAATGCACAAGGTACAAGTGAGGACTATAATTGGGATCGTTTCAAGGGGCAAAATAAGACTGTTAATGTTTATAATTGGGGAGAATATATAGACGACGAAGATTTTGATGTAAATGATAAATTTTTTCAAAAAACAGGAGTTAAAGTTAACTATACAACATTTG
Source organism: Oscillospiraceae bacterium (assembly GCA_051658665.1). Lineage (GTDB taxonomy): Bacteria > Bacillota > Clostridia > Oscillospirales > Ruminococcaceae > JBOFNA01. The sequence continues at coordinate 3,374 of JBOFNA010000004.1, read as the reverse complement.
GGTCAAACGAAGAGCTGTATGCAAGATTAAAAGGTGGCGGAGTTAATTATGACGTTATTATACCGTCTGATTATATGATATCAAGACTTATATCAGAAGATATGCTTTACAAATTAAACACGGATAATATACCTAATATTAAAAATATAAACAAAGACTTTTTAAAATTAGCATATGATCCATTAAATGAGTATAGCGTGCCATATACATGGGGACTAGTTGGTATATTATATAATATAAAAGAAGTAAAAGAAGTAGTAGACAGTTGGGATATATTATGGGACGAAAAATATAAAGATAAAACTCTAATGTTTGATAATTCTCGTGATGCTTTTGCAATTGCACAATTAAAACTAGGCATTGATGTAAATTCAACTAATATTAATGATTATCAAGACGCAAAAGAAGAGTTGATAAAACAAAAAGATATAATACAAGCATATGTTATGGATCAAATTTATGATAAAATGGGTTCAGGTGAAGCAATTTTAGCACCGTATTACTCAGGTGATGCAATTCAAATAAACAAAAACAACCCAGATGTACATTTTGCTGTGCCTAAAGAGGGTACAAATAAGTTTGTAGATGCAGCTTCTATACCAGTTAATAGTGAGAATAAAGAAATAGCTGAAATGTATATCAACTTTTTAAATGAGCCAGAAGTTGCGGCTGCAAATATTGAATATATTGGATATTCAACACCTAATAGTAAAGCTTATGAATTATTAGATGATGAAATAAAAGAAAATACAATTATTTACCCAAGTCAATCCGATTTAGATAAAACAAAAGTTTTTATAAATTTACCTGAAAATATAAATAGTGTTTTAGATGATTTATGGGTAGAAGTAAAAACATCAAATAATAAAGGTGATTCTAAAGGACTTTTTAATAATAGTTTAATAATACCAATATTATTAGCTGTAGTTTTAATAGCCTTAATTGTTTTAAATTTAAAAAGGTCAGCTAACAAGAAAAAAGATGAATAAAATAAAGTAGTTATAAAAACAAAAAAACCGTACAAAAATGTACGGTTTTTTTGTTTTTATAACTATTTTACTGAGTTTTCGTAGCTTTCAATCATTTTTTTAACCATTTGACCACCAACAGAACCTGCTTGTTTAGCTGTTAAATCTCCGTTGTAGCCTTCTTTTAAATTTACGCCTACTTCGTTAGCAGCCTCCATTTTAAATTTATCAAGAGCTTTTCTAGCTTCTGGTACTACTATTTTTGACATAATCAATTCTCCTATTTTTATAAAATTAGTTTAATAACGTCTGCAATGTTATTATAAGAAATCTATATAAATTTATTAATGGTAATTTATTCAAAAAATAAAAACATTTTAAAAATTAGCAGTAAATACCAAAATGAGATTAAATAATGTTTATATAATGCCTATACAATATTTTTCAGTAAAGCTTTCAATTTTCACATTAACAATTTCCCCCAAAATATTTGTTTTACTAGATATTCTTACAGGAGTATAATTTTCACTATATCCTTCAAATATATTATCTTCAATTTCTTTTTCTATCAAAACACTACAGGTTTTATTTAATTGAGTCTCAAAAAATTTTTCAGTTAATTTATTGAAATTTTTTATTGAATCTTTTGTTCTAACACTTTTAATATAATTATCAACCTGATTGTTCATATCAGCAGCTTTTGTACCTTGACGCTTTGAAAAGGGGAATGTATGTACTTTTGAAAATTGACATTTTTCCGCAAACTTTATTGTATTATTAAACTCATCCTCAGTTTCACCTGGAAATCCAATAATAATATCAGTTGTAAACGATGCATTTTCAAAATTTTCTTTTAATGAAGAAAGAATATTAAAATATTCATCTGTATTATAATGTCTCTGCATCCTATTTAAAACCGAATCATCTCCAGATTGTAAGGACAAGTGAAATTGAGGGCAAAATTTATCTATTTTTTTAAGTTCGGAGATTTCCTTATGGGTAATTTTTTCAGGCTCTAAAGACCCCAATCTAATGCGCTCAACAAGATCTACACTGGCAACTGTTTTTATTGCATCTACAATTGTAAGTTCTGAATCCTCTCCATAAAAACAAAGATTAATTCCAACTAAGACAAACTCTTTATATCCAGCTTGTGAAAGTTCATAAACCTCATTTTTTATATCATCTAAAGATTTACTTCTCAAATGGCCACGAGACTTAGGTATTATGCAGTAAGAACATAATCTGTTACATCCATCTTGAATTTTTATAAATGCTCTAGTTTTATCAGAAAAGTTTTTAATACTCATCTTTTCAAAACCATCAGATTTTAAAATTGGATTTATATCAATAATTTGTTTCTTTGTTTCTAAAAATTTGTTTATATTATTAATTAAATTAGTTTTATTAGATGTACCCATAATAATATCAGCCTCTAAAACTTTAGCTGACTCCTCAGGGAAAGCCTGTGGAAAACAACCAATTAACGCTACAATACCATCAGGATTTATTTTTTTAAACTTTCTAATGTGTTGTTTGCTTTTTTTATCACTAACGCTGGTGACAGTACAAGAGTTTAAAACAAAAACATCAGATGAGTCAGGGTCATCACTTATGACATATCCTGAGTCAAAAAAGAGTTGTTTTAATGCTTCTGTTTCGTATTGGTTTACCTTGCAACCCAATGTATAAAAATATGTGTTCATATATAACCTCTATCTAAAGTATTTATAAATAAATTATACACTAAAAAAATATAAATTCAATTTATAAATTTAAGTATTTTTAAAAACTTTTATTCATAAAATCTAATTAACAGGAGGTTTTCATGAAATACAAATTAATATCAATATTAATATGCTGTGCTTTACTTTTAAATTATGCTAAAGTGCAAGCTTATGAGCAAGTTACTTTTAACCCTTTTTATATAGGTGATTATATACCTATAAGTACAAATTTATCAAGCAACGATAATAGTTTAAATTTACCAGTAAAAAGCTATATTTTAATTGAGCCAACAACAGGACAGATAATTTATGAAAATAATGCAGACTTATTATTATCACCTGCATCTATAACCAAAATAATGACCTTATTATTAGTTATGGAGGACATAGAGGCTGGAAAAGTAAAACTAGAGGATAAGGTTAATATAAGTGCACATGCTATGAGTATGGGTGGGTCTCAAATATGGCTAGAGCCAGGAGAAGACATGACAGTAGATGACCTTCTAAAAGCTACAGCCGTTGCGTCTGCAAATGATGCGTCAGTAGCGTTAGGTGAGCACTTAGAGGGAACGGAAGACGCTTTTGTTGATAGAATGAACAAAAGAGCTAAAGAACTTTTTATGGATAATACAACATTTAAAAATGCAACTGGTTTAGACGAAGATGGCCATGTATCAAC
>JBOFNA010000003.1:0-2124 GCA_051658665.1 Oscillospiraceae bacterium | reverse complement strand
AGATGTATTTATTGCTTTTTCAATTAATTGTATAGTACTTGCATCCCAAGGTTGTATTACAAGAACTCTAGCTTCAGAAATTGATATAGCCGCCATTTGATTTATTGGCGTATTAGTGCCATAATATTCAACTTTTATTTTATCTAAAGCCGAAACATTAGCTCTACCTGCTTTAATAGCCACATATTCTTTATTTAAATTTTCAATGCTTTTAATCATTTTATTTTCAAAAACTTTATATTGTTCTTTCATAATTAAGACTCCCATTATTTAACTAGTGTACCAATTTTTTCACCTTTTATCGCTTTTACAATATTCGACGAATCGCTTAAATTGAAAACCAAAATAGGTATATTGTTTTCAAGGCACATTACCGCTGCTGTTATATCCATAACGCATAAATTTTTATTTAAAACTTCTTTAAAAGATATCTCATCAAATTTTTGAGCTTTACTATTTTTTTTGGGGTCACTGTCATAAACCCCATCCACCATTGTTGCTTTAAAAATAACATCGGCTGATATTTCACATGCTTTTAAAGACGATGTTGTATCAGTTGAAAAATACGGGTTGCCTGTGCCTCCTCCGAAAATTACAACTGTTTCATTTTTTAAATATTCATCCGTTTTCATTTTACAAAATGGTTCTGCAATGCCTTCAATATTTCTAGCTGTTTGCACAACAGATTTAACGCCTATACTATTTAAAGTGTCTGAAAATGCTATAGCATTCATAACTGTTCCCAACATTCCAATTTGGTCCGCCTTTGTTCTGTCCATCTGTCCACTACTTCTACCACGCCAAAAGATACCGCCGCCTATTACAATTGCCAATTCACACCCTAAATCTCTAACCTCTTTTACACTGTAAGCAATTTGTTCAAGAATGCTAAAGTCTAAACCAAAGCCTTTTTCGCCAGCTAAAGCTTCTCCTGAAAGCTTTAATAAAACTCTTTTATATTTTAACGACATAACCTTCTCCTTAAAGTTTTTATTAAGTTATATAAATATAATTGTACAACAATTAAGCCTATAAGTAAAGAAGTTTAACAATTAATTGTATCTATTTTTGTTTTTATTATACAATTTTAACCCATAAAATTTAAGTAACAATATTCACCTAAATCCAAAATTTATATTTGACATATTAAACTATTATAAAATAGTATATCTTAACATTTTACTCTTAGTAAAACAATTGTATGTAATTAAAAATCTTACCTAGTTAATTATACTATTGTCCCCACCTAATAATAAAAGTCCTTTGAATATTTATTATTACAACCCACTATAAAAAACGCAATAAATTATCAATACACTAATATTAAATACCTATAAATGTAAGACACCTCTCTAAATCTTATCTTGATTTAAAGGGCTAAACATAAAATACATCAATTTGTTTATGCTATATAAACCAAATACACTGTAAGTAACATATTTTATCATAAAACTCTAAGTCACTAAAAATAACCGTTAAATTAAGATATCTACAAAAAAATAATTGATACCAATAAAAAACAAATAATCCCCAAACTCTGTTAAATAAAGAGTTTGAGGATTATTTGTTTTTATTTTACCATATTAGCTACTTCATCAGCAAAGTTATCTTCTTTTTTTTCAATTCCTTCACCAATTTCATATCTTACAAAGCTTTCAAGTTCAATTTTTGTTCCTAATTTTTTAGATACCTCTTCAACATGTTGTGCAATTGTAAAATCTTGATTTTTAACAAATGGTTGATCTAATAAACAAATATCTTTAAAGAACTTTTTAATTCTACCAATAACCATTTTTTCAGCTATTGCAGCTGGTTTACCTTCACTCATTGCCTGTGTTGTTAAAATTTCTTTTTCTTTTTCTACAACATCAGCTGGCACTTCTTTTTCATTTAAATATAATGGGTTGCACGCAGCTATATGCATTGCTATATCTTTACCTAAAGTTATAAACTCATCTTTAGATTCTACACTAGAATCTGTAACAAATTTAACTAATACAGCATGTGTTCCGCCACCATGTATATATGATACAACGCCCTTTTCTTTAACTACAAACCTTCTGATTTGTATGTTTTCACCTATAGTTAAAATCTTTTCTCTTAATAATTCATCAATATTAAATT
>JBOFNA010000002.1:0-8266 GCA_051658665.1 Oscillospiraceae bacterium | reverse complement strand
GTTTATTTAGAGTAGGTTTAACAACATCTTACTTATTCGCCGCTTTAACATTAATTGGCCTTATGGTATTTAATAAAATAAAAACTTTTAAAAATGCTTTTTCAATATATACGTCTGGTATGCAAAAAATGACTAATGTTACAATAACTTTAATTTTAGCTTGGTCCTTTGGCTCAACCATTAAAGAATTAGGCACCGCAAATTATATAATAGAGTTTATGCAAGGTAATGTCCCTTCTTTCTTGATACCTACTATAATATTTTTAATAGGCGCGTGTGTTTCTTTCACAACTGGAAGCTCTTGGGGTGCATTTGCAATTATGATGCCTCTCGCTATACCAATGGCTGTATCTTTAAACTCACCTATATATATTTGTATTGGTGCAGTATTATCTGGAGGGCTTTTTGGAGACCATTGCTCTCCTATATCTGATACAACAATATTATCTTCAACTGGAGCAGGTTGCGATTTAATTGACCATGTTAAAACTCAATTACCTTACGCTCTCCTAAACGGGCTCATTTCTATAATAGGATTTTTAATTGCTGGTTTAACTGGTAATAACTTTAGCGTTATAATATCTTTGATTTTACTACCTATAAGTTGCTTTTTAATAACTAAATTTAAAAGAAATGAAATACAATAAAAATTTACGTACAAAAAAGATCACACAAAATTGTGTGATCTTTTTTTTTATTATTTTGTCATAATATTTATATCTAATTTATTTAAAATACTATAACTTATAAATATAACATTTATACATATTAAAATAAATTTAATACTTTTCTTTAACATATTTTATAAATAAATTAAATAACCTACTTTTTATTTAAATAATCTTTTAAATATTTACCAGTATAAGACTCATTAACTTTACAAACTTCTTCTGGAGTTCCTTCTGCAACTATTTCTCCACCTTTATCTCCACCATCTGGACCTAAATCTATGATATAATCAGCCATTTTTATAATATCCAAATTATGCTCAATAACTATAACGGTGTTTTTATTTTCTACCAATTGATCTAACACAGTTGTTAATTTATGAACGTCATACATATGCAAACCTGTACTAGGCTCATCTAGTATATAGACAGTTTTACCTGTTGGTTTTTTACTTAACTCTGTAGCCAACTTAACCCTTTGTGCCTCACCACCAGATAAAGTAGTCGCAGGTTGTCCAACTTTAATATAACCTAACCCCACATCTATTAATGTATCTAATTTTCTCTTTATTTTCGGAACATTTTCAAAATATTTAGACGCATCTTCAATTGTCATCTCTAAGATATCATGAATGTTCTTATTTTTATATTTTATCTCTAAAGTTTCGCTATTATACCTTTTACCTTGGCAAATATCACAAGGAACGTAAACATCTGGTAAAAAATGCATTTCAATTTTTATAATACCGTCACCACTACAAGCTTCGCAACGGCCACCTTTTACATTGAATGAAAACCTTCCTACTCCATACCCTTTAGCCTTTGCGTCGCTGGTCATAGCAAAAATATCACGTATATCAGTAAAAACCCCTGTATATGTTGCAGGGTTTGATCTAGGTGTTTTTCCAATTGGAGACTGGTCTATTCCTATTACCTTATCTATATTTTCTAAACCTTTAATTTCTTCGCATTTACCTGGTTTAGGTTTGCTATTATATATTTCTTTCATTAAACTGTTGTAAATAACTTGATTAACCAAAGAACTTTTACCAGACCCTGAAACACCTGTAACACATGTTAAAACACCCATAGGTATTTTAACATTTACATTTTTTAAATTGTTTTCAGATGCTTTTTTTATTTCTAAAAAGTTACCATTGCTTTTTCTTCTTGTTTTTGGTATTTCAATCTTTCTTTTACCACTTAAATATTGTCCCGTTAAAGATTTATCGCACCTTTTAATTTCTTCTACCGTACCTGCAACTACTATTTCTCCACCATGTACGCCTGCATATGGTCCAATATCTACAATATAATCACAATTATACATAGTGTCCTCATCATGCTCAACTACAATTAAAGTATTTCCTAAATCTCTCAGTTTTTTTAATGTTTCAATTAATTTATCATTATCTTTTTGATGAAGGCCAATACTAGGCTCATCTAAAATATAAATTACCCCAACTAATGACGACCCAATTTGTGTTGCAAGCCTAATTCGTTGATTTTCACCACCTGACAATGTTGATGCTGCTCTATATAAAGAAAGATAAGATAAACCTACATTATTTAAAAAAGATAACCTATCTTTTATTTCTTTTAAAATATCTTTAGCTATTATACTTTCTTTTTTTGTTAGTTTTAAATTATTTATAAAATTCAAAGCTTTATCTACTGGCATTCTACAAAATGTCATTATGTCAATGTCGCCTATAGTAACAGCTAAAAACTCTTTTTTCAGTCTATTCCCATCACAACTTTGACAAATAACAGAACTCATAACTGAAGATATTTCATCTCTAACATAAGAACTGCTTGTTTCTTTAAAACGTCTTTCTAAATTAGATATTACTCCTTCAAATTCACTTTCGTAATAACTTTTGCTACCTTGTGTTTCTCGTTTTAACTTAATTTTTTCACCATTTGTACCATAAAGTAAAATATTTACTATATTTTTATCTAAGTCTTTAATTTTTGTATCTACAGAAAACTTGTAATGTTTTGCAAGTCCATCATAATACATGTTACTAATTGTACTAGAATCACCATAACCCCAGCCACTTGCTTTTATAGCATTTTCTGAAACGCTTTTATTTTTGTCTGGTATAATAAAATCTTCGTCAACCTCCATAAATGTGCCTAATCCTGTGCATTTATCACAAGCACCCATCGGACTGTTAAATGAAAACATCCTAGGTGCTAATTCAGCTATACTTATATCATGGTCAGGACAAGCATAATTTTGAGAAAAAACTATATCCTCACCGTCTACTATATTAACTATCAAAACTCCGGAAGATATAGATAATGCTGTCTCAAAAGAGTCTGATAGCCTTGATTTTACACCATCTTTAATGACTAATCTATCAACAACTATTTCTATACTATGCTTTTTATTTTTCTCAATGTTTATTTCTTCAGATAAATCGTAAGTTAACCCGTCTACTCTAACCCTTACAAACCCCGATTTAGTTGCATTTTCCAACTCTTTTTTATGCTCACCTTTTCTCTGTTTTACTACTGGTGCTAAAACTTGAATTTTTGTGTTTTCAGGTAACTTTAAGATTTTTTCAACCATTTTGTCAATAGTTTGACTCTTTATTTCTTTATTACAAACAGGACAATGTGCAATACCAACCCTTGAATACAACAATCTTAAATAATCATAAATTTCAGTAATTGTGCCTACAGTTGACCTTGGGTTTTTAGATGTTGTTTTTTGATCGATAGATATAGCAGGTGATAGCCCTTCTATATATTCAACATTCGGCTTTTCCATTTGTCCTAAAAACTGTCTTGCATAAGACGATAAACTTTCAACATATCTTCTTTGTCCATCTGCATAAATTGTATCAAACGCAAGTGATGACTTACCGCTACCAGACAAACCTGTAAATACGATAAATTTATCTCTAGGTAACTCAATACTTATATTTTTTAAATTGTTTTCTTTAGCACCTTTTATTATAATTTTATCTTTTGCCATAATACCCCTTAATATTAATCATTGCTTAACTTATTTATTTTATCTTTTAAAAACGCAGCATGCTCAAATTCTAACATTTTAGCGGCATCTTTCATTTCTTTTGTGTATTTTTTTATTAGTCTATCTTTTTCAGATTTTTTAAGCTTTTTAATATTTTTATTATCCGACTCATCTTTAGATGATATTTCAATAATATCTCTAACAGATTTTTTGATGGTAGTTGGTATTATACCATGCTCTTCATTATGCTCTTTTTGTATATCACGCCTTCTATAGGTTTCACTAATAGCTTTTTCCATAGAATTTGTAACTCTATCAGCATACATAATAACATGTCCATTTGAGTTTCTAGCTGCTCTACCAATTGTTTGTATTAAAGATGTTTCGGACCTTAAAAAGCCTTCTTTGTCAGCATCTAAAATTGCTACCAAAGATACCTCTGGTATATCAAGACCTTCTCTTAAAAGATTAATACCTACTAAAACATCAAATTTTCCCAACCTTAGGTTTCTAATTATTTCCATACGTTCTAACGTATCAATATCATAATGCATATATCTAATCTTGACACCTAAGTTTTCATAATATTTTGTCAAATCTTCAGCCATCTTTTTAGTTAATGTTGTTATTATAACTTTTTCACCAATCTCTGATCGTTTCGATATTTCACTTAACAAGTCTTCAATTTGACCCTCAATAGGTTTTACAGTTATAATTGGGTCTAAAAGTCCTGTGGGTCTTATTATTTGCTCAACAATCTGACTGCTTTTCTCTTTTTCAAATGGTCCTGGTGTTGCACTTACATATACGGTTGTTTTATTTTTATCATAAAATTCATCAAATTTTAAAGGTCTGTTATCATATGCACAAGGTAGCCTAAACCCATAATCTATTAAAGATTTTTTTCTAGCAAAGTCTCCTGCATACATACTTTTAAGTTGCGATAACATTACGTGTGACTCATCTACTATTAATAAAAAATCATCTGGAAAATAGTCAAATAATGTTGTAGGTGTACTACCAGGTTCTCGATCTGAAAAAATTCTCGAATAGTTTTCAATACCTTTACAAAACCCTATCTCTGTAAGCATTTCTATATCATACATTGTTCTTTGTATAATTCTTTGTGCTTCAATTAACTTATCTTCTTTTTTAAACTTTTGAACGGTATCTTCTAATTCTTCTTCAATTCTTATTATACCCTTTAAAAGCTTTTCTCTAGGCACGATATAATGAGATGCTGGATAAATCTCTATATGTTTAACGATGTTTTTTACTTCTCCAGTTAAAGGGTCTATTTCTTTGATTTTCTCTATTTCATCTCCAAAAAACTCTACCCTAATTGCATATTCATAAGCATAAGCTGGGTAAATTTCAACAACATCTCCCCTAACCCTAAACTTATTTCTTATAAAGTTTACGTCGTTTCTTTCGTACTGTAACTCAACTAACCTTTTTAATAAATCATCTCTTTTTTTGTCCATAGCAGGTCTTAAAGATATAACCATTTTTCTATAATCTTCAGGGTCTCCTAGCCCATATATACAAGATACACTTGCAACAATGATAACATCAGAACGTTCAGATAATGAAGACGTTGCTGAATGCCTTAATTTATCAATCTCATCATTAATAGCACTATCTTTTTCTATATATGTGTCACTTCCTGGTATATAAGCTTCTGGCTGATAATAGTCATAGTAACTTACAAAATATTCAACAGCATTATCTGGAAAAAACTCTCTAAACTCTGAGCATAGTTGTGCCGCCAATGTTTTATTATGCGCCAACACTAAAGTAGGCCTATTTATTTTTTCAATTACATTTGCTATTGTATAAGTCTTACCTGAACCTGTAACCCCCAGCAACGTCTGCTCTTTAACACCATTTTCAATACCACTAACCAGCTTCTCTATAGCCTTTGGTTGGTCGCCAGTAGGTTTGTAGTCAGATTTCAAAATAAATTTACCCATAATTCTCCTATAACATCCTCGAGTCAGATAACGAAACAAAATCATTATCAGCAACAATAATATGGTCTAAAAGTTCAACCTCAATTAAAGCTAATGCATTCTTTATTTTCTCTGTTGTCATTATATCCGCCTGAGAAGGTATAGCAATGCCATTAGGATGATTATGAGATATAACTAAAACAGATGCTTTATTTAATGCAGCAAACTCAACAACACGTCTGTTAGTTATTGAAACAGCATTTATACTGCCCTCAAACAAAAGTTCATACTTTATAACTTTTAATTTGCTATCTAAACAAATTGCATAAACACACTCTGTAGTTTTATCTATATACAAAGGCTTTAAAAACTCACCCATTTTCTCAGTTGTATTTAAAATACTACCAATCTCTATTTTATCTGACATATATACTGACGATAAACTAGGTATTATTTTTATCAAAACGGCAGAGTTATGTGTAATTCCCTTTATTTTAGTAAGTTCTTCAATAGGTGCATCAAAAACAGCCGATAAAGAACCAAATCTATTTATTAATTGGTGAGCTATTTTATTTGTATCTTTTCTAGGTATAGAGTAAAAAAGTAAGACTTCTAAAACATTATGGTCTTCAAAAGATGATAACCCTGTTTTTAGAAACCTATTTTTTAGCCTTTCTCTATGACCTTGATGTAAATTTTTATCCATAATAAACTCTTTATTCTTTTATTTTCTACTACCTAGTTTTACTAATGCTATTTTTCCTTCTTTGCAAATGGGACAATTATCTTTATCAAAACTTTCAACTTCCATATATATTACACTTTTATAAGGTACTGAAAAGTTTATTTTACCACCCGTTCTATCGACAATAGACCCGATACCTATTACGTTGCCACCTAAACCTTCTACAAGTTTAAGCACTTCATTTATTGACCCACCAGTTGTAATTACATCTTCAACTAAAAGTACATTCATGCCTTTTTCTATATTAAACCCTCTTCTTAAAACCATTTTACCGTCTTCTCTCTCTGTAAAAAAGTTTTCACAACCAAGTTGTTTACTTACTTCGTATGACATTTGAATTGCGCCCATAGCAGGTCCTATTACAACATCAATTGCATTATCTTTAAAATTGTCAGCTAAAATCTTACAAAGTTTTTCGCTATATTTAGTATTTCTGAAAATTTTTGCACACTGTAAATATTTATTACTATGTTTACCTGATGTTAATAAAAAATGACCTTCCAAAAGTACGTTTGCTTCTTTAAGCGTTTCTAAAAGTATTTGTTCAGTTATCATAATATTTATCTCCTGTTGCATTTATTTTAATATTATTATATACTATTATAGAAAATTTTAAAAGCATTAAAGGTGATATTTTGCAAAAATATATAATAAAGCTTAACGAAGATAACCAACGAATAGATAAATTTTTGTTAAAAAAATATAAAAATTTATCTCAAAGTGAACTTTATAGGTCTTTTAGAAAAAATAAAATAAAAGTTAATAATAAAAAAGTAAAGTTCGATTATATAATAAGTGAAAATGACAGTATTAATTTATATATAAACGATGATTTGCTTTTAATAAAAGAAAAAAACTTGAGTTTTCTAAAATGTAACATAGATATCATTAACAACATATGCTATGAAGATAAAAATATTTTAATTTTAAATAAAAATAGAGAAATAAAGGTTCATGACGGCGAAAATTCTTTGTTAAACGCGTCTTTAAAATATCTATATAATAAAAATGAATTGAATTTAGATAGTGAAAACTATTTTACACCAGCTTTTAGTAATAGGTTAGATACAAATACATCTGGTTTAATTATTTTATGCAAAAATCCTTTAGCTATAAAAGAAATGAACGATATTATAAAAAATTATTTTTTAATAAAATACTATTCTGCAATTTGTTTAGGTAATTTAAACGTAAAAAATGAAACTTTTAAAGCTTTTTTAATAAAGAATGATGACAACACAGTAAAAGTTATGCTAGAAAAACATGAAAACTCAAAAGAAATTTTGACAAAAATAGATACTATAAAATCTAGCGAAGTAATAAGCTTTTTAAACATTGAACTTTTAACTGGTCGTACACATCAAATAAGAGCACACCTTAAATGTTTAGGGTACCCTATATTAGGTGATAATAAATATGGTAATCTATATGTTAATAAAAAATTTAATATATTTACACAATGTCTTTCTGCTAACAAATTAGTTTTTAAAATAGAAAATAAAGAAAATTACAAGCTTTTAAGTTATTTAGATGGAAAAAATTTTTATTTTGAAGATAAATTAATACTTAAATTATGGGAGAATTTCAAATGAGTAAAAAAACTGGCAATCTTACATTAATTCTTGTCGCTATTATTTGGGGTACAAGTTTTGCATACTCTCAAATTGCAATTGATTACGGGTTTACTCCTATATACATTATTTTATTAAGGTTTGCTTTTGCTATTTTTTTCTTTTTATTTGTAATAAGAAAAGAAATATTCAGTATAAATAAATCTTACCTTAAAAACGGAATAATTGGTGGCTCACTTCTTTTTCTCGCTTATTTATTTCAGTTAATTGGACTTAAATATACAACTCCAGCAAATAATGCTTTTTTGACTGTTTCTGGCGTAACTCTAGTACCATTCGTAAAT
>JBOFNA010000001.1:0-6413 GCA_051658665.1 Oscillospiraceae bacterium | reverse complement strand
CTTTTAAGAACAATTGTTGTAAATAAAGAAGGTAGGTAGTGTTTTGTTAAATATAGTAGCACTAATGGGCCGTCTTACATCAGACCCTGAACTCAAAACAACGCCAAACGGTATATCTGTTTGCTCATTTAGCATAGCTGTAAATAGAACTTTTGCAAAAGCTGGTGAAGAAAGACAAGCAGATTTTATAAATATTGTTACTTGGCGTAACACCGCTGAATTTGTATCTAAGTATTTTACTAAAGGTCAGTTAATAGGTGTCGATGGCAGTATTCAAACAAGAAATTACGAAGATAAAAACGGTAATAAAAGAGTAGCCTTTGAAATTGTTGCAAATAATGTGCATTTTGCAGAATCTAAAAACTCTACAAACAACCGTCAAAACGAAACTCCATTTAATCCACCATCTGATGTTATGAGTTTCAAAACAGCAGAAAATGATGATTTTATTGAGATTACGTCTGACGACGATTTACCATTTTAATTTTATAGGAGGTAAGAGTATGGAAAAAACTAATGAAAGAAACGAACAACGTTCAGACCGTTCTGACCGTTCTGATCGTTCTGAAAGACCTGAAAGAAAATTTCAAAATAGACGTAGCCGTAGAAAAGTTTGTGCTTTTTGTATAGACAGAGCTGAGTTTATTGAGTATAAAGATATTTCTAAATTAAGAAAGTTCATGACTGAAAGAGCTAAAATAATGCCTAGGAGAATGACTGGTACTTGTTCTAAGCATCAGAGAGAACTTACTGTTGCAATCAAAAAAGCTAGACACGTGGCTTTGTTGCCATTTGTTACTGAATAAAAACCTTATCAATGTTCTGATATAATTTGATAATAATAAATATTTGCTATTATATAGAAAATGATATAAATAAAAACAGTGTAAACAATTAGTTTACACTGTTTTTATTTATAATTGTAATTATTTAATAAATTTATTAAAACTTTATATATTATTATCTAAAAGCCCTTTTACCCTGCTAAGTTATTCTTTTTGTAATGATAAGTAATCTATAATTATTAAAACACAACATACATTTTATATTGAAAAATGCACAATTATAAAACCTTAATTAATATTTTTCTATTAAAATATTTTCACTTTTCATTTGATTCATTGGTCCATATTTATCATGCTGTTTATATAGTAAATATCTTGCATATATAGAAAATGTATAGTGGAAATATCCAAAAAAATAAAAAAACGGCAAAATAAAAACCGAAGCCAAAAACCAACAAATAAAAGAACAATAAAAAATCAAAACATCTTTTTCATTTACCATATCTTTACTTTTTTCGTAGTACCCTTTAATATCTATAGAATCATCATATATGTATATGTAATCCATCATAAACATTCCTGATAAAAATTTTAAATATTTAAAAACAGATAAACCTAAAATACACAAAGATATTATTGTAACAAATGACATAAATGCTGACGTTAAATTATTATTGGCATATAAAAAGTAATTAAAGCTACCCAGTAAAACTATTATAGGTATTGTAAAATAAAATGCAAAATTATAAACTTTTATAAAAATCTTATAAAAGGCAAGTTTATATATTTTAATTATATCTTTTATAGAACTATAATACATAAAAACATCGTAGCTTTGCTGATTATCCTTAAGATTATTAAAAAATATCTTTTTAATCCCCATCATTATTGGCGACAACACAATTTTTGATATAGAAAAATATATAAGTGTCGCAATGAAATAATAAATTAAAAAACTATCTAAATATTTTTCAGTCAAACAAAATTGAACTTTATCTTTAACTCCAGTTATATCCATTAATAAAAAAAACAAAATAATTGTCATACAAATATAAAGTAAGTAAAAAAACGTTACAAACACATTATAAAAAATTTTGCTTTTATTTAATACAAAAGCATCGTATTTTATTAATTTCATTAAATTCATACTAAAATTCTATCCCTTTTCTTGATGATATTCCCTTTGTAAATGGATGCTTATCTGCTTCTATATTTATTAAATAATCACAAATATCCTCTAATTTCTCAGTTGGTTTTCTGCCCGTTAATATAACCTCTAATTTTTCTGGTTTATTTCTTAAAAAATGTATCAAATCTTCTTCATCTATTAGTTTAGTATCTATTGCATCTAACATTTCATCTAAAACCAATATATCAAACTCATCACTTCTATTAATAATATCCTTAAAAAGTTGTATTTGAGATTTTGCATAATGCTGTTTTTCAATTTCTGTCATGTTGAAAACAAATTTTTTGTTTTCACTGTTTTTTAAAATAGTAACACCCAATTTTTTTAAAGAAATTTCTTCACCTGTTAGGCTACCCTTCAAAAATTGACAAAAACCTATATTATAACCATATCCTATAGCTCTTGTAACTAGTCCTACGGCTGCTGTTGTCTTACCTTTTCCATTTCCATAATAAGCGTGTATTAAACCATTTTTCATAAATTACCTCTATTCAAAACTTTCTAATCCATATGGGGCAACCCCTGCGACTTCAAATTTTTTATCTCTTGACCATAACATTGCATTAACTAAAATTACAACACCTTTTCCGCTACCTATCATCCATCTAAAAGGCTCCATTTCAGGTGTTCCAAACCTAGTTAACATACTCATTAAAACCATGCCATGGGTAATAACTGATACTTTAGTTACTTTATTTTTCATCATATCCATTATAATATAATTTAAAGCATTTTCAACCCTATCTTGAAAACTTTTAAAACTTTCTCCATTTGGCGGTGTATTATTTTTTGTATCACCTATCCATTTTATATAATCAATATCTTTTTCTAAAGAAGATATTGTTTCACCTTCAAAGTTTCCCATATCTAAGTCTGTAAGTTCATCTAACTCTTCACAAAATTTATCTTTATACAAAATTTCTTTAGTTTCAACACATCTTTTCATAGGTGATGTATAAACCTTATGTACATCTTCATATTCATAACTGCTTTTAAGCTTTAACAAATTGTTTTTTCCATATGTAGACAAGCCATAATCTAACTTCGACGCTATATAAATTCCTTTATCACTATTTTCACAATAACCATGTTTAAAAAGAATTATCTTGTAATTTATCATCTTTCGACCTCTTTTTTATTTTTCTTTACAAATAATTAACAATATAGTATAATTATATACAATGTTTATAACTATTGGGGGAATATTTATGCAATCACATTTTAGCCGTATCATAACCCTTCTAAGAAAAGAAAAGGGTGTTACACAAAAGCAAGTCGCTATAGATTTGAAAATATCTCAAGCACTTTTATCACACTATGAAAAAGGTATAAGAGAATGCGGTCTTAACTTCGTTGTGAAAGTATCAAATTATTATGGAGTATCCTGTGACTACTTATTAGGTAAAAGCCCAGATAGGCAAGGTGCCACAATTAACCTTGACGACATACCAGACTATGATAATAATAAAATTAACCAAGTAAAAGGTACCAACAGTATCCTTCCTGGTTTAAATAAAAAGCTTATTAATAACTCTTTAAGTATATTATTTGATATGTTATCTAAATCAAATAATAAAGGCCTTATTATCGAGGTCTCTTCCTATATAATGGTAAGCATTTATAAAATGTTTAGATTGATTTGCTCATCTAACCCTAAAAATCAAGATAAAATGTTTAGTATCGATAAAAATGTTTATAAACATTTTACTGATGCCAGTTTATCAAATAGTGAAGGTTCTGTATCCGCCCTTCTAAATGGTATCAGTGTACACGGTTATAATACAGTTAGCGAAACAGATAGTTTCTTAATAAATAACGAAACATTGTCATCTCAATACCCCATGTTTTCATCTTCTCTTTTAAATTTAATTCAAAATGCAGAAAATAAAACAAATAAATTAAATGAAGAAAAATAAATAACATATTTATATAGTTATAGTTATATTAATAGAAACAGTGGTAAAACCACTGTTTCTATTATTTTTGCTTAAATTTATTATTTTGAAACTTTGTCCATATGTCCGATTAGTTCTAAAACTTTGTTTGAGTAACCCCACTCATTGTCATACCAAGAAACTAATTTTACAAATTTATCATTTAACATAAGTCCAGCTTTTGCATCAAATATAGATGTTCTAGTGTCACCGTAAAAATCAGATGATACAACATCTTCATCAGTGTATCCTAAGATACCATTTAATTCATTTTTACTTGCTTCTTTAATAACTTCACAAATTTCTTCGTAAGTAGCTGGTTTTTCTAATCTAGCTGTTAAATCAACTACTGAAACATCTAAAGTTGGTACTCTAAACGCCATACCTGTTAATTTGCCTTTAAGTTCTGGTATAACCAATGTTGTAGCTTTTGCAGCACCAGTAGATGCAGGTATAATATTACCACTTGCAGCTCTACCGCCTCTCCAATCTTTCGCTGAAGGACCATCAACTGTTTTTTGTGTAGCAGTTGTAGCATGTACTGTTGTCATTAAGCCTTCAACAATACCAAACTTATCATTTAAAACTTTAGCTAAAGGAGCTAAACAGTTAGTTGTACAAGATGCATTTGAAACAACTAGCATATCTTTTGTATATTTATCGTTATTTACACCCATAACAAATGTAGGTGTTTCTGCATCTTTAGCAGGTGCGGAAATAATAACTTTAGAAGCGCCACCTTTTATATGTGCCATACATGACTCAGTTGTTGTAAATACACCTGTTGATTCTACAACATATCCAGCGCCACAAACACCCCAAGGAATGTTTTCAGGCTTCATTTCATTATAAACATTAATTTCTTTTCCATTGACAACTAATTTATTGCCTTTTATAGATACCTCGCCTTTAAACCTACTGTGTACAGTGTCATACTTTATCATGTAAACCATATAATCTAGATCTATAAATGGGTCATTAATACCTACTATATCATATTTATCACTATTTTCTATAGCATTTCTAAAAACTAATCTACCTATACGACCAAAACCGTTAATACCAATTTTAATAGCCATTCGTTACATCCTTTCAAAATCACAAAAAATTAAATTTAAATTTTTTCTTGTGAATATTATAATATATATTAGTTAAAAATACAACCATTATATTAATAATAAAATTTATATATGATTAAATGTTTTTCGACATATTATCCTAAAATATCAAAAAAAGATTGTAATTATTTTTTTATATTGATATAATTTACACTAAAGGTAGGTAATTTTTTATGAATAATTTTTTTGAAGAAATAAAGCTTATAAAAAATTTGTATAAAAACTCCAATAACAACATTATTTTATTTAATAATAATTTTGAAATTATATGGCATAACCAAGAAATAAATCATTATTTTGGTTTAATCACCATTGATAATAAATTTAAAACACAAGTTTTGAATATGTCAAATAGTTGTATATTAAATAAATTAAATAATGAATGTTTTTTTAATATGCATTTTAGCAGCAATTTTTTCAACCAAGTTACACTTAATTTTAGCCAAATAAGACCTGATATACCGTTATATATTTGCCAAGTAAAAAGTCTTATAAATAGTAATAAATCTCATAATTTAGCTTTTTATAATTTCAGTAAATACTGTAGAAATATATTATCATCTAATGACATAGTGATAAATGCTATTAATAAAGTTTTATTAGATACTGATATCTACGAAAGTGATATTTATGTTGAAACTCTATTAAGAAATAACTTTAAACTTTTAAGACAAATTAATAATTTATCCATAGCGGATAAAATTATTAATAAAAATGACTTTAATTTTTCATATGAAAATTTTACAGATTTTATAAACAATTTATATAAATCAATATCTTTAATGTTACCAAATACTTTAGATGTGAAAATTAACTGTAATAATTTATGTGAAGATATATATACTGCTTTTCTAAAAGAAGAGTTAACAATAGTTTTAACTAATATAATAAATAATAGTTTAACATTTACTAGAGATAATAATACAATAAATCTTGATATTAAAAAACAAAATAACAATATAATTATTAAAATAAAAGATAAGGGTATTGGTATTAAAGATAAAATAATAAATTCTGTTAGGTCGCCTTTCTTTAGTTATAACGAAAACAAAAGCCAAAGCAGTTTAGGCTTAGGCCTTTTTATTTGCGATCAAATATTAGCTCTTCATAATGGTTCAATGCTTATAAATAGTGAGTTTGGTGTTGGCACTAATATAACTATATCTATTCCAATAAAAAAATGTAGTAACAACTCTTACGATGAACTAGTTTTAAAATCGCCATCAAAAAACTATATATCCGATAGATTTTCACCATTATATATTAATTTATGTGACTTTGTTATTTTACCAAGATAAAATATTTATTTATTTTTTGATTTTATATGTTACAATATAATTGTTAAAATAAAAAATTTATTTAAAGGTTTGGTAATCATTTTGACAAA